>CALBPX010000060.1 GCA_937899055.1 uncultured Bacteroidales bacterium | reverse complement strand
GATGCCTGGACAACATTTGGATAGAACGCTTCTGGCGGACCATCAAGCGGGAATACATCTACTTGAACCCGGAAGATAACGTGGAGGCGATGCGGCACGGAATCGCGGTTTTCATTGACTATTACAACAATCGGCGCTACCACCAGGGAATCGGGCACAAGATCCCGGCACGGGTCTATGCGATGGCCGTATAGAAAGGAATATATGATGATGTTAAAAAGAATCACTACCTTCGTAACACCGTCCTGGAAGCAGAGCACCACCTATCGGAGGGCTCTGCTCCGAGGAGAATTTGACTTAACAAGGGCTTAACCCTGTCCAATCAAAGGAGACCACTATAACTGGAGCGCCAAAGCGTCCGCCGGGTTCAACTTCCTCAGAGGATGGAGCATATCTTCAAATATATCCTATAGGAGCAAAATTACCAGAGCATACTACTCCTATGACAAATATTACAGCCTTAACTTTCGCATAGACAAGAAGTTCAAGCGAAACTCCATATTCATTGAGGGAAGAGAACTGCTGGAGCAGAGGATAACTACGAGCTACAGGGCGGAAGACTACGGAAGCACCTGGGCGGAAACAGCATACAACAACCGCAGGTTCTTCCTGATTGGCTACGTATTCAACTTCTGAAACTGCCCCGGGCCCAATCTAAATAATCAGTCTGCAAGCCCGAAGCCATTCTTGCTTCCAATACTTCATCGCTGAGTATTACTGCCATAGCGGCATTTACCAGCCGTCCTCAGAACGTTATCGGAATGCACTTCTTCAACCCAGAATTATACGTCTAATATTCAAGATATCAGATCATTCTTGTGGAGCGGAAGACTCAAACCAGTAGCCGTTCCATTTCCAGTAGAGGTCTGGATCTGCGCCGTCCTTAAAATCAAGGTTATCGTTATCCGGATGGAAGACCACATAGCCTCTCTGCGGTGTGTAAGAAGGCAGGAAACGCTCGTCAGTATCAACCGGTCTGAGAATATGCTCGTCATTGGAGTCATAGGTCCAGAACATCAGGTTCTGGTAAAGCCCTATTCCATCCTCTCCGTCCCAAAGCCTGTTGTAAACCAGGCCCACAATCCACTTGCCGTCCTCCATCAGAGGCCAGGCTTTAAGGGCAAAATTGTTGCCGAATTCACCGTTATCAGGCCATTGCCCGGATATGAAATGGTTCTTTTCATCACAGACAAAACTGCCATCGGATGTATAAAGTGAGGTTTCATCTATGGCATACCAGGCCTCTAGAAGCTGCGGAGCCGGATAAACTTCAACTACAGCGGTAAAAATATCCAGAATATTGAGGTCGTTTCCAGACTGTTTAACCAAAATGCCCAGTATTGGCCAGGCCTTTACAACATCGTGCTCCAGAGTTTCCCCACTGATCCCGTCTGAAGGATTTGGCAGTACTCCCTGAGGTTTGACCAGAAGATTATCAGAACTCGCATAAAGGTTCATCACATCAAGAGTATCTGATGCCGTAACAACCGGCTCCTGTTCCATTATGCTGTTGGCTTCATCCTCAGCAGCAGCCTTTATGGCCGCCTCAGTATCAGGGTCTGTCTCTTTCATATTCTGACTGCTGTTCTTGCAGGAAAAGACCAATATGGCACATCCGGCCATGATTGTTAATAATACATTTCTCATAGTTTAAACAATTATTTGATTTCAAATCAGATATCTATCACTTTGAATCCGGCCCCTCAAAGATACGGTTGCCGTTTTCCTGACGTACAAAGGCTTCGGCAGCCTTGCAGCGGTTTTCAATTCCGCGGAACATTTCCATAGGAGTATGCCAGCCCTCAAACAGAGGCGGCATATCCTGACTCACATGTGCCCAGCAGGCCTTGTGCTTTTCCTCCAGAACTGAAGTAATATCCACATAGTCCGTAGGATGGAAGTTCTGTGTCTGGGTTCCGGTCATCACCTCAAAATAATACAGGTCGAATGCCCTGCCTGTCCTCCTCCATGTATCATACACCAGAACGGAGCAGATACGGTGGTCTCTGTGCCCGTCTATGGGCCAGTGGGTAAAGACAACGTCCGGTTCCTCAGACTGAATGAGTTTCAGCATTTCATCATAGCGTTCTTTGGTAATTTCCGTCTGACCGTCAATCTGAGACAGGAAAATATGGTCTGCACCGGTAACGGCACAGGCATTCTTTACTTCTTCCACCCTTATCCTGGCTGATTCTTCGTGGCTCTTGCCGGCTATGCCTGCTTCTCCTCTGGTCAGATACACGCATTTTACGTCCCAGCCGGCTTTCTTCATGAGAATCATGGTTCCGCCGCAGCCGGTCTCAGGATCGTCCGGATGAGCTCCTATTATGAGCACCTTCTTAGGCAGGGTGCCATTTATAATCTGCTGTGCCATAACCGGATAATTGGTGGTTATCTGATCCACTCCAAGGGCTGCCATGCGCTTGATATCGCTCTTTTTGTCAACGGTCCAGACATTTACTTCCATACCCAGTTCATGGGCTTGACTCACCCATTCGGGGTGTTTGTCAAATACGGAATAATGATAATCCAGACCCATGATGCCCATATCGCGGAGTTCCTTGGGAGACTTGTTACCGCTCAGATACTGAACCATGGTTTTTGGATACTTCTTGGCAGCGGCCTTGCAGACATCCAGGCTGAAGGATATGATGGTCATGTTCTCCATCTTCATTCCATGTTTCTTCAGCGATGCTGCAATCTTTTCAAATGCAGGAAGATAGCCGTCTTTATCGCGATAGTCTTCCTTGACTTCAAGAACCGGATGTATGCCGCACTTCTTTATCAGATTCAGATATTCGTCCAAAGAAGGCACGCTCTTTCCGTCTGACAGATTCTCCGCCCTGACCTTTGCAAATGTTTCTTTCTGAACGTCCGGCACTGAAGCTATCTTTGGACCGTGGCACACAATCAGACCGCCGTCAGCGGTCATGTTCACGTCAAATTCCGAGCCCCAGGCGCCTATTTCATCGGCAGCTTTGTAGGAAGCAAGCGAATTCTGGGGAGTGGCTGTATTGCCGCTCCATTTTCCGTTCACATTCCAATGGCCTCTGTGAGCAATGACTTTTATGGCTTCACCCCTACCCGACTTCAGGGCCTGGGCCAAGGCTGCCGTATTTACAAGAAGCGCCGTCGCCAAAACAAGCATAAAGAATCTCTTTATCATATCGTTGAACTGTTTAATAACCTGCTAAAAACTTACATCTATTCCAAGACCCAGTACAAAATTGGTCCTTTTGTACTGGGTATAGCCAATGGTCTGCTGCTTTGTATGGCTCTTGTAGCTGGACCGGAAATAGGCAACATCCAGATTGATATTGTCTGTGAGGGCAATCTTGGCACCTGCTCCGATTGAGAAGCAATCCATGATGAACGAAAGATCTGAATAGTTGGCCTCTTTCTGATTGTACATGGTATTCTGGATACCGGTACTGAGGGTCAAGCGGTCTGTGACATCATACTCCACACCAAATGTAATTTCATCCGTATCTTTCAGCAAATCAGTATTCCACTGCTTGGTGTCAAGATCAAAGTAATGGTTGTAACCGGCACTGATCCTGAGTTTGGATATGGGGCTGACCTGCGCTCCAGCAGAAATTGAACTTGGCATATCGGCATAACTTTCTGCCTTATCCATAAAAGCAGCAAATGCGGGCATTCCACCTGCCAGAGCGTTGAAGGCTTCGTTGTTATTTGCCTTGCTCTTGAGTTTCAGTGCTGTGCGGAATTCATATCTGGCAGAGAGGTTCAGCCACTCGGCTGGCATATAGTCAACGCCTATTATGGGAGCAACTGAAAATCCGCTCTGCTTACAATCCAGTTTATAGGAATTGTCAACTGGAATAATGTCTCCGGTAACTGTTCTGAATGTTATGTTGTCAACCGTACCTTTATAGTGGTTTGCTCCGATAATTCCCCTCAGTCCCAAGCTTATGCTCAGCTTGTCTGTTATCTTGCGGGCCGCAGCAAGGGTAATCCCGTAATAATAAGACTGACCATCTACATAACTGTTGAGGCTGTACCCTCCGAATCCGGCTCCGAGAGTATTCATCCCTATCTGTCCTACAAGGGCCTCAAATGTTCCTACCCCGTTTTTGAACTTGCAGGTTCCTCCACCTCCTACTATGCCAAATCCGGCCTGGAAAGACCAGTCTCCGGTGTTATAGGCGGCAAACAGAGACGGTTGGATGAGAACATCCACCTTGCCCTTGAACTTGCGACCGAATGTGCCGTCTGCCTCCGCCGTGCCCGGGTCAGCATAATTTGCCCCAAAGAGAGGCCCATAGTTTACATAGGTATTTCTTGTCTGATGCGGGCTCTGCCAGTTGAACTGCAAGTGCCAGCCCTGACTCATGAAGGCAACCCCCGCCGGGTTATAGTAAATACCGTCAAGGCCTATTGCACCAGCTCTGGATGGGTTTCTGAGAAATTTGACGCTCTGATTTGTGTTTGTGAGGTAATCTCCTGCAAAAGAAATACTTGCAGCTAACAAGAACAATGCCGCAAACAGTAGTTTTCTCATTTTTGAACTTTTAAAATTAAATTGGGAGCAAATATAATTCATTTGGCCTTCACTTCAAATTATTTAATACCTTTGCCATAGATTTTAAGATAAACAATCATCAGGTCAGAAAGTCATGAAACCGTCATTCATATTTCTAATAATACTTGCTGGGGCATCAATGTTCTCATCATGTAAGGTTGATAAGGACTACAGCTTAAAAGACAAGAACATGGACTATAAAATCAATGCCGGAAGCCAGGTGATAGTTCCAATCGGCAACTTCAGCCGCATAAGGATAAACAGCCTTCTGACAGAAGATGCCAGGGAGTATTTCATAAAAGACGAAGACAGCAATTTTGTATATGACCCTGCCGGAGAAATACTGACCAACTTTGAACTCGGGCACTATGAACTCCACGGATTGTCGTTTGTGGATCTTTCAGATTTCGGGGTGCCTGCCATCAAGTTTTTCATCACATTCAACAATACACTTCCGTTTGATTTTGAACTAAGCTGCTATGTAATAGATAGTTTGAGAAATAAAATTCCAAACGTAGCTGCCATCCTCGATGACATTACCGTACCGTCTGGAAGCGAGGAAAGCCCCGGCCTTGCTACCGGAATCGTCAGGATAGAACCCGGGCAGACTTCCGGATTCGGATTCGATGGAATTTGCATAAAGTTGCTGGTCAGGAAAATGCCTGAAACCTCCTTCCTGATTGACAAACACAGGGGGCTCGCCCTCAAGAATGTGAAGCTTCAGCTTCCTCAGGGCATAAATTTCAGGGTAAGGAAAACAGATGATTCTGCTGAGGAATAGACCGGCGTTCAACTTCAATAAATTGATAATGAAAACAATACATCATATTTTCAGACTATTTGCAACCGCTGTTGTCATTCTGGGTTCAAAGCCATCTCAATCTTGGTCTCAGGATCTTCAAAGCGCATATTTCATAGACAACTACACTTATTCCTACCGTCTCAATCCGGCCTTCACAACCAAGAAGAATTTCATCGGAGGACTGCTCAGCAATGTCAATTTCGGCTCAAACAGCAATGTTGGAATGTCAACATTCTTCTACCCAAAGGAAGGGAAACTGGCAACTTTCCTGCATCCGTCGGTTGACAGGAACGAATTTCTGGGAAAGCTCAAAAGCACCAACAGGATTGGCGTAAACGTCAGCTACAACATTGCTTCCACAGGTTTTTGGACAAAGTACAAGGGAAAAGACATCTTCCAGACCTTTGAAATCAACTGGAGGAACAACACCAGTGCAAAGCTGCCATACAACCTTTTCAGTTTCCTCAAAGGCGGCGATATAGACGATTTCTCTTACGATCTTTCAAATGTGTACGGCTACACCCGTACATTCATGGAATTTGCAGGCGGTACTTCTGCAAAATTTGGAAAGTTCACCGTTGGAGCCAGGGCTAAACTCATTCTGGGAATCAACAGGATCAATCTGAAAATCAAGGAGATGTTTGCAAATCTAAATGGAGACGAATGGTCTGTTTACTCCTATGCAACCATCACTGCCGCAGGAGGAGGCATTAAAGACCGCAGAAAAAAGGGAGCCATGTCCGGGGAGTATTATTACGAACAATTGGATTTGGAAGGTGTAAAATACCGCCCGATAGGTTTCGGAGGTTTTGGAGGAGCCGTGGATCTGGGAATAAGGTATGAAATCAACGATTACATAAACGTTTCAGCCTCTCTGGTTGATCTTGGTGTGATCGTTTGGAGAAACAAGGTCAACGGCCAGAACTTTGGAAATACCTGGATATATGACAACACCGATATCGACTCTACCATCGGGAACATCGGTGATGCACTCAACGACATAATCCACAAGTTCAGGAGCATGTATGAATTCCTGCCCGAAAAGAAAAACTTTACCACTCAGAGCCTGTCTGCAACATTCACGGTTGGCGCCGAATTCAAGATGCCTTTCTACAATAAGATGTCTGTTGGAATCATGGGTTATTCCAGAAACAGTAACATCAATCGCTATAACGAAATCAGAGCCTCGCTGAACTTTGCTCCGCTGGACTGGCTGAGTTTCTCCATTAATACTGCAAAAACCACATACGGCAATTCAGTGGGAGGAATGATAAATGTCTATGCCAAAAAGTTCAACGCATTCATAGGGACCGATCAGTACTACTACAACATGACTCCACAGCTTCTGCCTGTATATGAAGCCAATACCAATGTGGTTTTCGGGGTCGGCTACCTGCTGGGGCACAATCCGTATAAAAAGCGCGAAATCAAGAAATCAAGACCAGTGTCCTATTAGGCTAGAAATAGAAACCTACAAAGGCACGGGCTATCCAGTCGTCGGTGCTGGTGTAATAAGAGCCTTTGTGCCCTACCCGGAAGTGATTGAAGAAGCCTGAAATTCCTACGATGAACCTGTCATTGGGACGGTAACTGGCTGATCCTCTGAGCATATAAGTATATGACACGTGTGTATTGCCTCCAAAGAGCTTGCGCTGAACAGCCTGCTGCTCATCCGACCACATTCCTGTTGCCTTGGTAACAGATCTTGTGGTAACCAAAAGCATAGGCAGGCCGGATATGTGGAAATTGAAACCCTTGGCAGGAACCCAGTTATAGGCATACCCAACACCCACTGCCCCCTGTTTGATCTGGATCTTGTCCACACCGCTCATAAGCAGAGTCACGACAGACACATCCGGATTTTCAACATCATACATGGACATCCTGTTCTGGAAAAGCGTAAGGCCGGCAATGAAGCTCCCCGCACTTTTTTTCTGGATTTTTGAATAACTCATTGCCGCATTGTATGAGAACTTCTTGGGACTGAATACATAATATGCGTTGAGTATGAAAGATTCTATCTTGGTTGTACCTTTGTTTATCGGTTCTTTAAGTTTATCAAACAATTCGTCCTGACTCTTGATTGTGAGTCGCCCTTCAACAGACTTGGTAGAATGAAACCTGACTTCTCCCCCAAATCGCGATGCATACATGGAGAGCGAAAGGTCTTTATTGTAGTGCTTGTTGATATCCCAGGAATAACTGAGTCCGTATCCCATGAAATATGCTCCCAGGGAAGCCTGGTCTTGAAGCTTTGAATGCAGGTTTATCTTGATCTTGCCTATATCCAGGACTTCTTCCTCATCCCTCAGACCATTGCTCTGCAGTTTCAGGTGGACATCTGCCAGATATGTGTTTGCAAAGAAAGACCACTTCCGCTTTGGAGCACCCACATAGTTGGTATCCACACCTTTGAGCTCTATTTTTTCAAGATAGTCGGTCAGACGGCCGGCAAGGTTAGATATCTTGCTTTCTTTGAAAGGTTTTCTTCCACCAGAGGTATTGAAATCATCTTCAACAGTCTGGGCCATAGCCGCAGAGGAAATAAATAACAGCAAGAATGCTGCTCTCGTCAGTTTTTTCATGGTATTAAGCCTGTATTCCTGGTATGCAAATATAAATAAAAACTACTGCACCTGGAAACGGGTCATTTATTAACATAAATGCCGTTCCTTTTCCAATGCCAATATCCATAAACGGCGGAAAGGGTGTAGAAAGCATAGAGGGCAGCCATCCAGTACATCCTCTGACTCAGGCACATGGCCGTAGATATCATATCGGCCATTATCCATACAAACCATTGCTCAAGATAAGACTGAATCAGCCATATTGTTCCTATGATGCTCAGCACCAAGGCTGTAGCGTCAAGTATCGAGGAACTGTCGCCGAGCAATACCAGAAGGTCTTTGAGCAAAGGGGTAAATACTGCAAGGCAGACAAGGCTTATCAGGGCCACCTTCCGGTTGAGCTTGCGGAGGTGGATTTTGCCTTGGTTCTCCTCCCCGGATTTCATTTTTCGGGAATCTCTGATCCATACATACAGCCCCCAGAAAGCCGTAATCACGTAATAAATGTTCAGGGCCATTGAGGCATAGAGCTTTTCCGAAAAAAAGACTATGGAACATACCGCAGACGAGAATATGCACACCAGCCACATGACATTCTTCTGCATCACCTCCAGGACAAGGAATATGATGCCCGTAACCAAAGAAAAGATTTCCAGCCAGTTCTGGCCCAGATATGTCCAAAATTCCTCCATGACTAGAAAGCAAAACCAATCTTGCCTATAAAGTGAATCCGGGCCTGGGCGTAAACGCCTTTTTCCACATAGTCAGCAGAGCCGTCATCAAATACTGCCCGGTATATCCATCCGTAGGAATAATACTTGCTGTTCAAAAGGTTATCTACGCAAAATGAAATGCGTAGTTTATATTTGCCCTGTATCTCGAATATCTTTGAAGCATCCAGGCTCATGGTAAAGTAGGAAGGCACTTTGGCAACTTCCAGGCTGGAATTATCTACATACTGCCGCCCAACATGCTTTGCCTTCAGCGATATGGACGAATTCTCCCATGGACTTACGGATATGCCCGAGGCGGCTATGAATTCGGGCGAAAGTGTAAGCTTGGAGCTTTTCAGAAACACCTGTTTCTGGGCAACCGGATTCCAGTCATCGGCATTGTCATAAGCATCTACAAACAGCGTGTAGTTCCTGAGCCTGTTTCTGGACATTGTGGCTGAACCGAAAAAGGTAAACTCTTTTACCGGAGAGTAAGACAGGCTCAGTTCTATTCCTCGGCGATAACTGTGGGGTATGTTCTCCTGAATCACATAGCCGGTTTCCGTGAGCCTTCCGGTGGATACCAGCTGGTTGTGATAGTTCATGGAATAGAGGTTAAGATCCAGCCCCAGAGCACCGCGGCGCATCTGATAGCCGAGTTCAAAGTCCAGCATACGCTCGCTCTTGAGCTGATCCTGCTTTGAAGCCTTTATAGATTCCTTTATATCCGAACGGCTGGGTTCGCGTTGAGCTATGCCTATGCTGGAATACAGCCTGTCATGTGGGCTGAGGAGGAAATTAAGGCCGGCCTTGGGATTGAAAAAGCCATAGTCCTTTTTATTTTTCAGGCTTACAAAATCTTTGTCCATTCCGCCCATACGGAAATTCACCAGACGGTATTGCAGGTCCAAAAATGCGGTCAGACCCTTTGCAATGTCCCTTTCTGCCTTGGCAAAGAGGCTGGCATCGGCCTTTTTGCCGTTGTTTGTGTACCAACGGTTGGAGTAATCTATGTTCTGGTTGTATTTGCTCCAAAGAACCCTGCCAAAATGGTCTCCGTCATAAAATGAGTAGCTGAGGCCCGTTGCAAAATCCAGAATGTCTGATTTGTATTTGAGGTTCAGGTTGCCGGCAATGTAGGAATTGTCCATGCTCTGGCGTATGATTACATCGGTCTTTTTGTATGTAACTCCGTCTATGATCTGATTTTCAAGCCCGTACTTGGAGAATTTGACATTGTACTTGTAGTTTTCATAATAGCCGCTGCCCTTTGTGAAATGCAATGTGGAACTGAGGCTCAGACGGTCTGAGAACTGATGTATGTAATGCAGCTGGAAGTGATGCTGGGCATAGTTGTCGGTTTCGTTACCGTAATAGCAGAGATTGCCGAGGTCGTCGTAGTATTCTCCGGCTGAATTGTACCGGCGGTTGGTGTAATAGATGTCCATAGGGCAGCCCTCCCAGGTTATACCTGTATGCTGCGAGCCCATCATGTAGATGAACTTGAGGGAGTTGCCCGAATTTCTCCACGATGCCGAAAGCAGAAGGGAGTTCAGGTTTGCCCTTGCATTGCGTATGTAACCTCTGGTAAGGCCATGGTTATATGCCAAATCTACATTGAACCGGTTTTTGCCGTCCTTGCCCAAAGAGCCCGTTCCGGCCGCAATGCCCTGAAGAAATGTCTTGTAGGAACCAAAAGACAAGTCGGCATTTGCATAGGGCTGGGCAGAAGGAGTCTTTGTCTGCATGTTTAGGCTGGCCCCGAACGCCCCAGAGCCGTTGACGCTGGTTCCGGCTCCCCTCTGGAGCTGTACGCTTTCCAGAAACGACTGAAGAGCCGGTATGTTGGCCCAGATGACTTCCTGGCTTTCGCCGTCGTTTATGGCAACGCCGTTGAGTGTGACATTGGTTCTGGATGCATCGCTGCCCCTTACCCTTAGGTTGCTGTATCCGAGGGCAAGCCCGCCTTCCGTTGTACTCACAACAGAGGGCATCATGTTAAGCATCATAGGAAGTGAATATGAAGACGGAGCTTCCGATAGTTCCTTCTTTCCGATATTGGTATTAGCCACAGGAGTTTTGAGGCTGGCCCTTGAAACCGAAACAATTATGCTGTCGAGCCTGTCGGAGGTAAGTGTGTCGGATGCAAAACCTTCCGGAGCAACGGCCGAAAAACTCATCGCTGAGGAAAAGAAAATGGCGAGGATAAATAAAAATAACTTCTTCATAACCAAACTTTTAACAAAGCTCAGGAATGCAGAAGCCTAACTTTCCCTACGGCGGCATTGCCCGCATCAGGTTAAAGGGTATGATCTCAGCCGGACGGCACCCCTAAGCGTCTGCAAATATAACAGAAAGTTTACATATCGGGAATTGCCTTATTGAGTTTTTTTGATTAAGTTTGTATCCCGTTAAGACAATATTGCATGAACACAAAGTATATATTCATAACGGGCGGAGTGGTTTCTTCACTCGGAAAGGGCATAGTTGCCGCTTCTCTTGCAAAACTTCTTCAGTCAAGAGGTCTCAGAGTTACAATACAGAAGTTTGACCCATATATCAATGTAGATCCGGGCACGCTGAACCCCTACGAGCACGGCGAATGTTATGTTACGGACGACGGAGCCGAAACCGACCTTGACCTCGGCCACTATGAAAGGTTTCTGAATGTACCTACATCCCAGTCCAATAATGTAACTACGGGCAGGATATACAAAACCGTAATAGACAACGAAAGACAGGGCCTGTATCTTGGAAAGACCGTACAGATCATACCTCATATTACAGACGAAATCAAGCGCAGGATGACCCTTCTTGGCAAAAGCGGAAACTATGACATCATACTTACGGAAATCGGCGGAACGGTGGGCGACATGGAATCCACCCCGTTTCTGGAGGCTGTAAGGCAGCTTCAGTGGGAAATGCCGGACGGAGACTGCATGGTCATTCACCTTACGCTGATACCTTTCCTACATGCGGCTCAGGAGCTTAAGACCAAACCTACTCAGCACTCTGTCAAAATGTTGCAGCAGGAGGGAATAAAGCCGGATGTCATAATCTGCCGTACGGAAGTGTCGCTTCCGGAAGGAATGAAAAAGAAAATTGCCCTGTTCTGCAATGTCAAGGCAGATTCCGTATTTGAAAACCAGGACGCAAAGAGCATATATGAAGTTCCGCTGCTGCTGCACAGCCAGCATCTGGACGATGTAGTTCTCAAGAAACTCAAACTTAAGAATGTTCCCCAGCCCAACCTTTCAGACTGGCAGGATTTTCTGAAGAAACTGTTCAACCCCAAGACCGAGTGCGACATTGCCCTTGTAGGCAAATATGTAGAGCTCCAGGACGCCTACAAATCAATCCAGGAAGCCTTTGTACATGCCGGCACCTCAAACAACTGCAAGGCAAATGTGCATACCGTTCACAGCGAATATCTTACAGGCTCAAACATCAAAGAAAAACTTTCTTCTATGGACGGAATACTCGTAGCCCCGGGCTTTGGAGGACGCGGAGTGGAGGGCAAGATTCTGGCCATAAAATACGCAAGGGAAAACAAGATTCCGTTCTTCGGCATCTGCCTTGGAATGCAGGCAACCGTCATGGAGTTTGCCCGTAATGTCCTCAAACTCAAGGACGCTTCCTCTACCGAGGTAAGGCCTCAGACCACCGTTCCGGTAATAGACCTGATGGAAGACCAGAAGACCTTGACCACAAAGGGCGGAACAATGCGGCTTGGAGCCTACGCCTGCAAGATAAAGGAAGGCACTCTGGCTTACAGAATCTACGGCGAAAAACTCATCAGCGAACGTCACCGCCACCGCTACGAGGTTAACGAAAGATATGAAAAGCAGATGGAAGACGCCGGCCTGATCCTCAGCGGGCGCAACCCCGAAACCGGTCTCGTGGAAATTGTGGAACTACCTCAGAAACAGCATCCTTTCTTCATAGGCGTGCAGTTCCATCCGGAGCTCAAGAGTACCGTAATGAAGCCACATCCGATATTTGTAAACTTTGTAAAAGCTGCTGTCAAATACCGCCAGACAAAATGAAAAACCGGCCCCTAAGCATATCATTATTTTTCTCAGCGATTCTGCTATACGCCCTGCTGACACTGCCTTCCACAGGCTTTGCCCAGGGCAGTGACGAAGCATCTGCCGTTAAGGCCAAAAGACACAAAGTCAAGGTTCTGGCTGAATATCCTCACAGCACGAAGTCCTATACTCAGGGGTTGTTCTTCTACGACGGGCACCTGTGGGAAACTACCGGCCAGTATGGCGAAAGCTGCCTTATCAAATGGAACCTTGAAACCGGCAAGTGGCTCAGGAAATGGCGTTTTAAGAAAAGATTCTTTGTAGAGGGGAGTTGCGTACTGAACGGCTGGTTCTACATCCTTACCTGGATGGAGCACACTTGTTTTGTATTTAATCTGGAAAGTCCTCAGGCCAAACTCAAGGAAATAGGACGGGCTTCCTACCCTACCGAAGGCTGGGGCCTGACCACGGACGGCAACCAGCTCATCATGAGCGACGGTTCGTCTTTCTTGATGTTTATGGACAAAAACTCGTTCTACTGCAATTCAAAGGTTCAGGTAACCCTGGACGGAAAACCTCTGGAGTACCTCAACGAACTGGAATGGATAAACGGCAAGATATGGGCAAACGTTTATCTTACAGACGATATCGTAATCATTGATCCTCAGACCGGAACGGTCACCGATGTAATAGACTGCAAGGGCATCCTTCCGGAGAGGCTCAAGACCAAAACCACCGATGTTCTCAACGGAATTGCCATGGATCCTTCAGACGGAAGCATCTACATCACCGGCAAATATTGGCCAAAACTTTACCGCATTTCATACTAATTTTTATCTTTGCAGCCCGGTACGGGAGACTTTATCGCTGAGCAATCAGAGGAAAGTCCGGACAGGAAAGGGCAATGCGCTGTGGAAAGCACAGACAGGCGTAAGCTTGTGAAGGGGGTAACAGAAAACAACCGCCAACGTCCGCAAGGGCGCGGCAAGGGTGAAAACGCGAGGCAAGAGCTCACGACAGGTAATGGCAACATTATCAGGGTACTCCGCCGCATCCTGCAAGGCTATGTATATCGGCATTCAAGGGCTGCCCGTCCTTTGCCGAGGGGTAAGCTGCACCAGATAAATGATAAAGGCCGCAGGCTTCGGCAGGCGGAACAGAATCCGGCTTAACCCGTACCAAAACATAAAGGACAGCAGGAAATTCCGGCTGTCCTTTTTATATGCCCGTTGAGATACCCTACTTTTCTGCCGCCGGGGCTTTGAAGAAGCTGATAGTCTGGCCTATGAGGTTATCTATCTGGTCCTGAGTCTTTAGAACCTCAATCGGGAACCCAAACACTATGGTTTTGTAATCTGTTCCGGGGTAGGCAACTGCGGCGCTGATGCTGGTCTGCGGATAGCGGAATACTGTGTAGGAATCTTTTCCGGCAGGATTGAACGCATCCGGAGCCTCGCATACATATTTCTTACTGTTGAGCTGGCTGTAGTATTCAAAGTTGCCGGTGAAGCCGAAGTTGTTTTTTACAGCGGAAACTTTTCCGTCTATGGATGCAGAATGTGTCATCCATTTGATTTTCAGAACATCGGCTGCAAACTTGGGGCCTTCCTTAGGATCAACTTCGTAGGCATCTACAAGGTCAGTGGCTACATAGGCTCCGGAGAGTATGAGGTTTCTGCCCTGATTGCAGAACTTGGTTATGGCCTCCTTCATGGCAGGAGTATAAACATGGTATTTGACCAGTTTGGTAAGGGCGCCGTCATTGCTCTGGGCCTGCTTGCCCATTATCAAGTCGCAGATGTAGAACTTGCTCATATCGGTCTTGCCATTTTCCACGGCGCTTCTGGTAGAGGATATGAATGCATAGCCGTTGTTCATGAATGCAAGACCGTGATCGTAGGCGTAATCAAATGTATTTCCGGCAATTATATTGCCTGCCTGATCGCTGAAGCATCCGCCGAATCCGGGAGCGTCGTCGTCTGTCCAAGGAACCAGCCTGCGGTATTCATACATCTTGCCAAGATAGGAAGCGTCTTTCAGATAAGGAACTCCGTGGTCGTAGTCGGCAAAGAAACCTGCCATTGTAGAGTCTTTGCTCTGAATCCATTTGGGAGCTCCCACCCTGTCAAATGCATTTACTACCAGAACTATGTCGTCAGATTTGAGTTCTGCCGGAACTCCGGCTGCCACAACCTCAGAGGGGAAGCTCTCTCCGCCCTCGTTGACTGCCGTAACCTTAAAGCGGTAGATATGGCCTTTCTCCAGTTTTACGCAATGTTCTGTATTCTTGGTTAACGTACCCATATCATAGCCGTTGTCATCAATGGCCGTATATACTACATAAGCCGTAGGAACAGCCGTAGGCTCAAGCCGGTCTTCTACCGCAGACCAGGAAACAACTGCAAATACATCGTCGTTTCCCAGTGTCTGGTAAGAAACGGTTTCCTTCCCGAATTCGGCTTCTCTGCTTGCAGTGTTTGCCAGAACTACCTGCATGTTGTTTACAGGCAGAGGCTGAACCGTATATGGAACATTGTTCTTCCAGCTGAGGAACTTGAGGATACCCTTGTAAATGGCTCTGGATGCAGTAAATCGGAAGTCAGGGTCCAGCCCGAACTTCATATCGGCATAGTTGTGGTGCGAAAGGAACTCCAGAAGCATACCCGGAACCTGAGGAGAGCGGCTCTCGGAATAAGAACGGTCCCACAGCTGACGGCGGCTCCAGGCAAAGCCATACTTGTCAGACACATCGTCAACCAACTGTGTCTGAACCATATCGGCAAGGTAGCGGCCCAGGATACGGTCATCGCCGTTAGGATATTTTTCATCTCCGCCAAAGTCTTCGCAGATGCGGGTATAGATGGAGAGTGTTCCTATGATAGTATCTATGAGAGCATTGCCCGCATCGGTATGGAAGGCAAACGAAAGATCCACAGGAATATTGCGGCTCTCTGCGCCCCACTTGGGCAGAACCTTTGACCCGCCGGCAATGGCGTTTACGAACTTGCCTCTGGAAACATAGTCGTCTGTATAGTCGTTCTCGTTGTGAGACATGGAGTAAACGGTATCGGCAAAGCCGCTCCACTGCAGGAAGTAGCGCGAACCTTCCATGAACCTCGGCATTCCGCTTACAAAGCCTTCACCCTCGCCGCGGGCTATGTTGCCCATTCCGCCGCCGAACTTGCAGGCATCGGCGGTAACTGTTCCATGGCTATGGGCATTGGTCAGGAACACTCCCTGATTATTGTCTCTGCCGGCCTTAAAGTGGAATGTACCAAGGTAAATCCACATGCTGCCGCCCATCTTCTGGTTGATGGAAAACTCTGCCTGCCCGCCATTGTATTTTACTGTGTATGAAACTTTTTTGGCACTCTTAGGAAGGGTCTTGTAAGAAATGTAAACGGCATAGTCTCCGTCTTCTTCAAAATCCGGAATCCAACTTACCGTACTTGCCGTATGGCCGGAAGAAGGTTCCTCCTGCCTGTCCGAAGCAAGGAGGCCTTCCGTCTGGATGTAGGAGCCCATCCGGAAAGGATTTTCTCCAAAGACATAACTCTCCTTGGGGTTTGCAAAGCCGGGCTTTTCTCCGGAAGTCCAGGCATTTGAACCATCGGATGTGCTGAAGCCTTCGGTCTGGGTATCGTTATCTACTATGACCTCCACCTTGGTCCAGTCTCTTTCCTTTGGAAGCAGAACCACAGCTCCGGCATTTTCCAGCATCGGAACAAGGAACGGTTCTACATAACTCATCGTATAGGTATCTTCCACCACTCCAAAAAGACGTGCTCTCTGGAACTCCCACCGGTCAAGCGAAGGCTCGTAATACCATCCATGGCTGTTCTGCATGGCTATATGCCTGTTCTGCAACCCCCTGGTAATGGTATAAGGCTTGTTCAGCTGCTCCTTGAGCCTTATAGCTGAAGAAGATACTTTGATTGTTCCATCTTTCTGAATCTTGGCATATCTGCCGGTGTTATTGTAGAACGGAGTAACCAGTTTTTCCAGCTTGCTCCCCGCTGAGAACAGGGCTATCTTCTTGTTTTTGAACTGCGCCGGAAGATTCTTGTTTACAAGTTCATAGATTTTCTTAAGCCCCTCCGGCCTGATCGGATAGTCTGCCACATTCCGGTTGAAGGCAATGTAGAGCGAATCGTTGCCCTTGAATGTAAAGGCTTTATCTACTTTAATAGGAACTTTCACTCCGTTAGAAAGTGTGCGGAGGTAATTTCTCACCTCCAGGCAGATCTTGTCAAATTGTTTCAGGTCTGAAACTTTTGTAAAGTCTTTATCCTTGAGCAGAACATCGGGATAATCCACAATAACTTTGGGTTTCTTACTCTGCGACAGGGATACAGACGGAATGAGCAAAAGGGCTGCCATGGCAATGGCAAATGCTTTGACTGAAAATCTTGTTAAGCGCATATCTTTTAAGTTTAATAATCTTGTGCAGATGGACGCAAATTTACTAATTTTGCCTTTATGAAAAGAATCAGACTGGCAAATCTGCCAACAAAAATTTATCGCCTTGAGAGGCTGAGCAAAGAACTTGGTGCAAACATTTACATCAAAAGAGACGACCAGACCGGAAGCGAACTTACCGGCAACAAGGTACGTAAACTTGAGTTTGAATGTGCAGACGCCCTGGAAAAGGGCTGCAACCTGCTCATAACCTGCGGTGGAATCCAATCCAACCACTGCAGGGCTACCGTTGCAGCAGCAACACTTCTGGGAATGAAGTCCGCCGTGCTGCTGAGAATCAGCTCCGAACCTCCGGTAAGGGGCAACTACTTCCTGGACCGTCTCATGGGCGCAGACGTAAAGTTTTGCAACCAAGAGGAATACCGCCATCACCGCCAACAGATAATGGAAGATATGGCCGAAGGCTACCGCAGGCAGGGTTACAAGCCTTACATCATTCCCGAAGGGGCCTCAAATGCCATAGGAACCCTTGGCTATTACAGCTGCATGCAGGAAATTCTGGCTCAGGAAAAACAGATGGGCCTTGAGTTCAACACCATAGTTGTGGCAACCGGAAGCGGCGGCACCATTGCCGGCCTGCACCTTGCCAACCAGCTCGGAAAGCTCGGCAAAAGATGCATTGGCATGGCTGTATGCGACGATGTTGAATATTTTACGGACATTGCCGATAACATATCTAATGAGGCCAAGCATATCCTCAAAGATTTCCTTGACACAGAAGATTATAGCAACGCACAGTTATTGCGTAGTGGTATTGAAATCAACGATGGTTACGTGGGCATCGGCTATGCCCTGTCAAGGCCGGAGGAACTGGAGTTCATCCGCAAGGTAGCCCGTCTTGAGGGCCTTATTCTTGACCCCGTCTATACCGGCAAGGCAATGTACGGCCTTTACAACGAACTCAAAGACGGTGCAGACCCTAAGACTGCCATCAGCCGCACAGACAACGTCCTGTTCATCCACACCGGCGGACTGTTCGGCCTCTTCCCCATCAGCGATGACTTTCCGCTTTAACAGACGGCACCGATAAACATACAACAGCATTTATGAGCATAGCCATCTACACACTCACCTCCCCTCTTCACGACAAGGAAGCCATAGCTGCCTCAACCAAAGAGTTTCTGGACAGTCTGGATTTTCCGTTTGAGTTCAAAGGAGAAGATTTTAAAGACTGGTCAACCAACGGCCTCAACCTTATTTTTGTAAGAACGGGCGGAACTGAAAACCTGTTCAGGCAGCAGCGCATGAATATGCATGACATCCAGTCTCCTGTGTATCTTCTGTCAAACGGCACCAACAACTCCCTTGCCGCTTCCATGGAGATTCTCTCATGGCTCCGTCAGAGTGGCCAGAAAGGTGAAATCCTGCATGGCACGCCAGAGTACATTTCGGAAAGGGTTAAAGTCCTTTCCTTAATCCAAGCCGCCAGAAAGAGGCTCTCTCAGGTCAGGGCAGCAATCATAGGCAAGCCGTCCGACTGGCTAATAGCCAGCTCCGTCATAGACCGCGATGAAATCAAAAGAAGGCTTGGTTTTGAGATCTCCAAGATAGAACTTGAAGAAGTGGAAAAGGCCTATGCCGGACATTCTGCAAACTCCAAAGAGGCCGAAAGGCTGAAGGAGGTGATGCTCAAGGCAGACATTGCCGAAGGCTCTTCTTGCGGCGGCAACATTTCCGGTGCCATAAAAATCTACGATGCTCTCAGGAAGGTCATCGCTGAGCATAATGTCAATGCCTTTACCATCAGATGCTTTGACCTGCTTTCCAGCCTGAAGAACACCAGTTGCACGGCCCTGGCCAAACTCAACTCCGAGGGAATTGTTGCCGGCTGCGAGGGTGATGCTCCGGCAATGCTTTCCATGATAATCAGCCAGTGCCTTACCCAAAAGACCGGTTTTCAGGCCAATCCCGCAATGATTGACACAGATAAGGGAGAGGTCCTGTTCGCCCACTGCACCATACCGCTGAACATGGTGGAAAAGTTTGAACTTGACACCCATTTTGAATCCGGCATCGGAGTGGGAATCAGAGGATTCATGAAAGAAGGTCCGGTTACCGTGTTCAAGGTTTCGGGAGACCTTCAAAGACAGTTCATAGAAGAAGGTCAGCTCATATCCAACGGCAAAGCCTCCAACCTCTGCCGCACCCAGCAGCTGATCCGCTTTACAGACAAAGACGCAACAAGATACTTCCTCCAGAACCCTGTCGGCAACCATCATATCATCATCCCCGGGCATTGGAAAAAGCCCCTGGAGGAACTGCTGAGTTAATATGAAAACATTCCGCTACTTTTTATTGCCAATTATTGCAACCGTCTGCATTGCAGGCTGTAAGACAGGTCCGAAGATTTCATCCGAAACGGCTGCTGACATTGCCGCCATAACCGATTCTGCGGCATTCATATCTCCTGTATATGCCAAGGGATTTACGGTAAACTATCTGGAAGACGGCATTCGTCTTGTAGATATCAAAGACCCTCAGGCAGACAAGGAAGACATAATGCCCGTAGGATACAGCTTTGCCCTTGTGCCCAAGGGGCTTAGCAGCGACATCTGCTCCAAACTCATTCCGGAGGGATATCTTAAGGTTGAAGTGCCGGTGGAAAAGACCATTGCAATGACTCTGCTTCAGCTTTCCAACTTTGCAGCTCTGGACGCCCTTGACAAACTGTCTGCCATAACCAGCACAAAGAACCTGTTCAACAAGGAGATTCTTGCAAGGGTTGAAGACGGAACCCTTCAGAAGATTGGCCACGAGGGCAACTTTGACCAGGAACTCATCATGGCCGCCAACCCTGATATAATCTTCATATCTCCCTTTAAAAAAGGAGGTTACGATGCAATTAAGGAAACTGGTATTACCCTTGTTCCGCATCTTGGATACAAGGAACTGGTTCCTCTGGGGCAGGCGGAATGGATAAAGTTCACAGCCATGTTCATAGGCAAGGAAAAGGCTGCCAACCAGACCTTTGCCCAGATAGAAAAGAACTATCTTGATATGAAGGCTCTGGCTGAAAACACTCAGACCCGCCCTACCGTATTCAGCGGTGAAATGCACTCCGGCAATTGGTATGCTGTGGGAGGCATGAACCATCTTGCCCAGATATTCAGAGATGCCGGCGCAGACTATCTTATCAAAGACAACAACACCGGCGGTGTGAACATAGAGTTTGAAAAGGTGTATTCAACCTGCGCCAAGGCAGACTATTGGCGGATTCTCAACAGTTTTTCGGGAGACTTTTCCTACGATGCCCTGAAAAAATCTGAACCAAGGAACGCTCTCTTCAACGCCTTCAAAAACAAGAAGGTCATTTACTGCAACATGAAGCAAACCCCCTATTATGAGCTTGCTCCAGTGCATCCTGACCTTCTGCTTAAAGACTTTATCGCCATCTTCCACCCCGAACTTATAGAAGAAAACTATCAGGCAACATTCTACAAGCTTCTGAAATAACCGGCAATGCCAAAACAAACCCTGTATTTGATTGAATTTCAAGAGAAAAATGAATGATTAAAACCTCAAAATCTGAATTGTCTTTGCAGCAAATATCATTCCGATAGCGGATATAGCCAATGTTATACTGGACGAGAAGAACATAAGAAGTTTTCACATAATGAATACAGCTACCACTATTTTGGAAGAAGAACCCGC
>CALBPX010000059.1 GCA_937899055.1 uncultured Bacteroidales bacterium | reverse complement strand
AGAGAAACAGAAGAAAAACTAATCAGAAAAATGAGAAACCAGCCACAGGTAAGCGTGGGTATAATGCACGCCCAAAAAATCAGATTTACGCTTGACAGCCAGTATCGTCTTGTGGAAAAGAACGGCATCCGGAATGCAAAAGGCCCCGTCTATCAAGGAGACCTTGAAGTGGAACTTGCCGACGACGGCGAGAGCCTTGTATTTGAGGATCAGCTCTATACACAACTTTTGTTTGAGCCTTTGGAGGGGGCGGACTCTTCTGCCTTCTGGCTCCGCGATGTGGTCATAGGAGTGAACTTCCATTGGGAGAGGAAGGAAGACCAGATGTTTGAGGGCAGCCTCAAGTTCATAGTTGAACATGGTCTGGTATGCCCAATCAACATCCTTGGAGTGGAGGATTATCTTACCAGCGTTATTTCTTCCGAAATGAGCGCAACGGCAAACGAAAACCTGCTGAAGGCCCATGCCGTAATTTCCAGGAGCTGGCTTCTGGCCCAGATGGAGCATGCGAGCAAAGAAAAGCAGCCGTCCTGCACTCTCAGGAACAATGCCGAAAACAACTGCCCCGAACTGGTCAAATGGTACGACCGCGACGACCACAACAACTTTGACGTTTGTGCAGACGACCATTGCCAACGCTATCAGGGCCTTACGAGAGCTTCTACCCAAACAGTACGAAAGGCTGTAGATCAGACCTGGGGAGAGGTGCTCTCGTACGAGGGCGAAATCTGCGACGCAAGGTTCTACAAATGCTGCGGCGGAATGTTGGAAGAGTTTGAAAGTGCTTGGGAAGATACCCATTACGATTACCTGGAAGTTGTAAGAGACAGCCAGGAAAGCGCAGAGGTGGAAGTTACTGCCCGCAAAGAGGCTTTGGCTAAGAAAGATCCGTCTAAGATGAAATACGGAAAAGATGCAGCTACCATACTTGACCTTACCGATGAAGGCAAGGCTGAGGCCTGGATATTTGCAAATCCGGATGCGTTCTGCAACACCAAAGATGCCGCCATACTTTCTCAGGTACTGAACAACTACGACCAGGAAACCGCCAACTTCTACCGCTGGAAGGTAGAATACACGCAGGAAGAAATCGCTGAGCTTGTAAATTCCAAGAGCGGAGAGGACTTTGGCCAGATAGTGAACCTCGTTCCAGTGGAAAGAGGAACAAGCGGAAGGCTCATAAGGCTGAAGATTGTTGGAACAAAAAAGACAATGATAATAGGCAAGGAGTTGGAAATAAGGAGAATATTATCGCCGAGCCACCTTTACAGCTCAGCTTTTGTGGCCAAGAGGCTCAATGCCGAAGGCAAATATCTTCCGGAGGACGCCCAGGCCGTTCCGGCAAAGTTTGAGCTCTACGGAGCAGGCTGGGGGCACGGAGTGGGGCTATGCCAGATAGGAGCCGCCGTAATGGGGGCAAAGGGCTTCAGCTACGACTCCATCCTCTACCATTACTATCCGAATGCTGAAATCGTGAAGAAATATTAGCCCGCATGAATTCAAGAAAGTATTAAATCATAAATCATGGAAAAATTGAACAACCCTTCGGTTCCTCAGAAGGAAACCAAGAGAAATCCCTGGCTCTGGGTTCCTACGCTGTATTTTGCAGAAGGAATACCTTACTTTATCGTCAACACCATTTCCGTTCTGATGTTCACAAATCTGGGAGTTCCCAACGACCAGAACGCAAGGTTCACCAGCCTGTTGTATCTGCCCTGGCTGCTGAAGTTCGCATGGGGTCCGTTTGTGGATATTGTAAAGACAAAGAGATGGTGGATCCTGTTCATGCAGATACTTATGTCGGTGGCTTTTATCCTGCTGGCAGTAACCCTTCCGAGGCCCGATGCAGCAACAATAGCCGCCAAGGGAACGTCCATAAGCCTTTTCTACACAACGCTCATTATATTTTTGGTTACGGCCTTTGCCTCAGCTACTCACGACATTGCGGCAGACGGGTTTTACATGCTGGCGCTTCCGCAGAATCAGCAGAGTGCGTTTGTGGGAATCAGGAGCACGTTCTACAGGATTTCATCCGTGTTCGGGCAGGGAGTCCTGGTGTTCATTGCAGGGCTTTTGGAAAAGAAGGGCGACATTCCGCGTGCATGGTTCTGGACTATGGTCATTACAGCCGTAATTTTTGGTCTTGTAACTCTTTACCATACATTTGCAATTCCTCGTTCCAAGAACGACAAGCCTAATATCCAGTATGACGAAAACGGAAAAAAGAAGGGAATCTGGTCTGACTTCCTTCAGTCTTTTAAAACCTTCTTCAAGAAACCTCTGGTATGGCTCGGAATTGCTTTCATGCTTCTTTACAGGCTTCCTGAAGCCTTCCTTATCAAGATGATAATGCCTTTCCTGAAAGATGCCAGAGCAGAGAATCTGGTTGACGGCTCGTTCATAGGGGGAGGACTCGGACTTCCTACAGGGAGCATAGGATTGGCTTACGGAACAGTTGGAGTTATAGCCCTTCTGGCCGGGGGAATCCTGGGCGGCATCTATGCATCAAGGGTTGGTCTGAAGAAAGCTCTCTGGCCCATGGCCGCCTGCATGATTCTGCCTTGCCTGACTTTCTGCTATCTGGCCATATTCCAGCCTACCAGCTTTTTAGCAATCATTATAGCCATAGCTATAGAACAGTTCGGCTACGGATTTGGTTTTACGGCCTATATGCTGTTTATGATGTACCTGAGCGAAGGCGATTTCAAGACATCGCACTATGCAATATGTACGGCCTTTATGGCTGCCAGCATGATGATTCCGGGCTTCTTTGCCGGAGACCTCCAGATGGCGGTGGGCTACAAGGCCTTCTTCTGGATTGTGGTATTCTGCGGACTGGCTACCATGCTTGTAACCTTCCTTGCAAAGAAAAAGGTAGATGCTTCTTACGGCAAAAAATAATCGCTGAGTATTAAGTCAAATTCTGAAAATCATTGGATATGAAAAAGATAACATCATTTCTTTTCCTGATGGCTGCGTTTGCTTTCATGACGTCAGCTGCGGCTAACTGCCAGAACAAGGCAAAAGATGCAAAAGAGACAGAAAAAGTTTGCTCCCACAACAAATCTCAGATTGTAAAGCCAGGCATAGAGGTACTCCGCAGCAGGGGTTTTGATGTGCTCAAGGGCAAGAGGGTAGGACTTCTGACCAACCCCACCGGTGTGGATTCTGAGCTTAACTCAACCATAGACATCCTTCACAATGCCAAGGACGTAAACCTTGTAGCCCTCTATGCTCCGGAGCACGGAGTCAGGGGCGATATCTACGCAGGAGCCTCCGTAAAAGATGCAAAGGATTCAGCTACGGGCATTCCGGTTTATTCTGTCTTTGGCAAGAACCGCAAGCCGTCGCCAGAGTTCCTGAGCAACGTAGATGTGGTTGTGTTTGACATTCAGGATATCGGCTGCCGTTCCTATACCTTCGTAAGCTCCATGGGACTTATGATGGAAGCCTGCGCTGAGGCCGGCAAGGAGTTCGTTGTGCTCGACCGTCCCAACCCGCTCGGCGGAGAAAGGGTAGAAGGAAACCTTGTGGAAGACGGTTTCTACTCCTTTGTCAGCCAGTTCAAGATTCCTTATGTGTATGGACTTACGCTGGGAGAACTGGCAAAGATGCTCAACAGCGAAAAGATGCTCAAGAACGGAGTTCAGTGCAAGCTTACGGTTGTTCCTATGGAGGGCTGGAAGCGCAATATGCTGTATGAAGACACCAAGCTTCCGTGGATACTGCCATCTCCGCAGGTTCCTCAGATTGTGAACGCCTACTATTATCCTGTAAGCGGCATTATGGGAGAGCTGGGCTACATTTCCGAAGGCGTGGGCTATACACTTCCGTTCCAGCTCTTTGTGGCAGAATGGATAGATGGCAAGAAACTCTGCGATGCAATGAACGCACTCAACCTTCCGGGAGTAAGGTTCCGCACCATCTACGAAACTCCTTTCTTTGGCAAGAAGCAGGGCCTGTACTGCAGCGGAGTTCAAGTATTCATCACCGATTACGGCAAGGCCCGCCTTGTGGAGATTCAGTTCCTTGTAATGCAGGAACTTGCAAAACTGTATCCAGACAAGAAAACCTTTGAGAACTGCGATAAGGGACGCTTCCGTATGTTCGACATCGTATGCGGAACAGACTATATCCGCAAGACTTTCTCACAGACCTACACCTGGGAGAGTATCAAGGGCTACTTTGAGAAAGACGAAAAAGCTTTCAAGGCCAAGAGCAGCAAGTACTATATCTACGACTGACAGAATTATATGTAACGGTTGTGGAGTGCGCTTATTTTCAGAGCTATGCACTCCGCTTTCCGTTTTTGGCAAGATGTTTGCACAATTGAAATATAAAGTTTAACCTCTTAAACCAAAAAGCTATGAAAACCAACACCATCTTCACTGCTTTGACTGCAATACTTGCAGCAGTGCTGACTGTATCGGTTTCTTCAACCGCCTCAGCACAGTCTTCCAGCAGGAGGCCCAACTCCGGTGGCAACAGTAGCTCTTCAAACCACAGTACGGTAACTCCGCAGAACCGCACTACCCCCAAGCAGGGTAATGCAACTCCGCAGAAAGCCACTACTGCAACTCCCGACCGCAACAAGGTTGTACCGCAGAACCGTAACAACGGCAGCGGCAGCAACGGCAGCAACGGCAGCGGCAACAAAGGCCGTGAGGCAACTCAGAGCCGCGGGAACTCTACTTCCGGCGTAAATACCGGCAGAAACTATAACGACCACCTCGGGAATGTGCGTACAAACCCAGGCGTAGGCGGCAGCAACAAAGACAATAATAACAAGCCCAACGTAAACAACAATAATAACAACAATAACAAGCCTAACAACAACGTCAACAACAAGCCAGACAACAACAATAACAGGCCTAACAACAACGTCAACAACAAGCCAGACAATAACAGGCCTAACAACAACGTCAACAACAAGCCAGACAATAACAGGCCTAACAACAACCTCAACAACAAGCCGGACAATAACAAGCCCAACAACAACGGTCCCCGTCCTACGTATTACGCCGGCCGTGGCGGCGATGCCGCAACCAAGCTCCCGCCGGCTCCGAAATACGACAGGAGCAACCCGAACCGTCATTTGGGCTACAATCCTTTCCGCGACGGCCGTCTGATTCACCGTCCGTCTCCTATCAACATATACTTTGACTTTGGATACAGGTTCTCCGCACGTCCCCGTAACTACTACCGTTACAGGATAAACGGAATGAGCATGTACTTCTGGGATGGCGTCTGGTACTGGCACGCCTACGGATATTACAATGTCCACAGGCCTCCGGTTGGAACCAGAATCCCCATCTCCTACATCTCATCAAGCCTCTACCCCGTAGATTTTGAGACCTATTCATCCGGCTTTGCAAGAGACTACTACGTGGACTCATACGCAAACTTCTATGTTCAGGTCAACAGCTACGAGTTCAAGGTAGTTGATGCACCGGACGGAGCAATCCTCTACGACATGCCCAGCGACTACGAAGAGATAGTCTATAACGGAAGAGCTTACTATGTGGTTGGTAACTCCATATTTGAGTATGTTTACTCAAACGCCAACAGCTGGTACTTCCGCGCCGTGGGAATCTATTACAGATAAGTCTGTTACACAGTAAAAAAAAAGGAGCCGGGCGGCTCCTTTTTTTTATGCCTGGGCTATGTTCAGGATTACTTGAACAGCCTTTTCCATGCTTTCTATAGGAACATATTCCAGTTTGCCATGGAAGTTGAGGCCGCCGGCAAAGATGTTGGGGCAGGGCAGGCCTCTGAAGGAGAGCATGGCTCCGTCAGTACCTCCCCGGATGGGCTGGATCTTGGGCTTTACTCCGGCCTTCTTCATGGCATCTATGGCCCTTTGGACTACAAAGTACTTAGGCTCAACAATCTTGCGCATGTTGTAGTACTGGTCTTTGACGGTAATCTTAACAACGCCCTTTCCGTACTTGCGGTCCATCTTGTTCTGGATGGTGGTGAACAGTTTCTTTCTGGCATTGAACTTTGCGGTGTCGTGGTCTCTAATGATTATGTTCACCGATGCGTTTTCTACGCTTCCGCTGAAGTTGGTTACATGGAAGAATCCCTGGTATTTGGAGGTGTGTTCCGGCCTTTCCTTAGGAGGCAGCAGGGCGAGTATTTCGTTTGCAACAATTATTGCGTTCACCATCTTATCCTTGGCATAGCCGGGGTGAATGTTGCAGCCCTGGATTTCCACCTTGGCCGATGCGGCGTTGAAGTTCTCGAACTCCAGTTCGCCTACGGCCCCGCCGTCCATGGTGTAGGCAAAGTCTGCCCCAAAGTCCTTTACGGAAAAGTTTTCTACTCCGCGGCCAACTTCCTCATCCGGCGTAAAGGCTATCTTGATTGTACCATGCTTGAACTCAGGATGTTCTTTCATATACTCGGCGGCGCACATGATTTCCGCAACGCCGGCCTTATCGTCGGCTCCCAGCAGGGTGGTTCCGTCCGTGGTAATCAGGGTCTGGCCCTTGTAATCTTTGAGTTCCGGGAACAGAGCCGTGGATATCCTGACTTTCTTAGCCTTGTTCAGAACTATGTCCTTTCCGTTGTAGTTGGGGATGATCTGCGGCTTGATGTCTTTTCCGGAAGCGTCAGGAGCGGTATCTACATGAGCTATGAAGCCAATTACCGGAGCATCTGCTGCCTTTTGGACAGGTACCGATGACTTCTGGCTGACGGCCTTGGCATTCTTCAGATTCACTGCCTTGGTTTTGACTGGCTTGGGAAGGTTGGACGGAATTGTTGCCATGAGTACTCCCTTGGCGGAAACCTTGGTTCTGATGCCCATGGCCTTGAGCTCATCGCTGAGCATATTTATGAGGTCGAACTGCCTCTTTGTGGAGGGAGCTTCGGTTGATTCAGGGTCTGAAGTGGTCCAGACGCCTACATATCTGAGAAATTTGTCTTGTACTGGTTCCATAAGTTGCAAGATAAGTGTCTATGTATTAGTTGTTCATGTAATCTTACTTATAATCAGCAATTTGCGTTGCAGGGCCATTGCTTGTTGATTTGCGTTGCAGGGCTATTGTTTGTTGGGTGTTTTTGCTCTCAGCGATGAAATCAGCAGGAATGCGGCCACCGCAATGTATGCAACTATTGCCACTGCCTGTGCGCTGCCGCTTTCTGCCCATTCTTTGGCAAAGAAGTCCTTGCCTGCAAACTTGAGGATTGCGGAAACCACTCCCATAAGGGCGCCGCCGGCTATGAATCCGCTGGCAAGCAGGGTACCTTTGTTCAAGCGGGCTTCGTTGAGTGCCTTGTCTTTGCTTCTGGTGCTTACATACCAGGCAATTGCTCCGCCTGCAAGCAGGGGCAGGTTGAGGTCTATTGGTATGAACATTCCGAGTGCAAATGCCAGGGCCGGAACCTTGCAGAAGTTGAGTATAAGGGCAATGACTGCACCTATGCCGTACAGTACCCAAGGAGCTCCCTGACCGCTCATCAAAGGCTCAATAACGGCAGCCATGGCGTTGGCCTGCGGGGCTACTAGGGCTTCTTCTCCGGTAAATCCGTAGGTCTTGTTCAGCACTATCATCACTCCGCCTACGGTTGCGGCTGCAACCAAGGTTCCTATGAACTTCCAGCTTTCCTGGACCTTGGGTGTACTGCCTATCCAATATCCTATTTTCAGGTCTGTGATGAAGCTGCCGGCAACCGAGAGAGCCGTGCATACAACGCCGCCTATGATGAGAGAGGCCACCATACCCGGAACACCGTTCAGGCCGCAGGCTACCAGTACCACAGAACCCAGAATCAAGGTCATCAATGTCATTCCGCTTACCGGATTGCTGCCCACTATGGCTATGGCGTTGGCGGCTACAGTGGTGAACAGGAAGGCTATGATGGCCACTATCAGGAGGGCTACTACGGCCAGTAGAAGCTTATTGCCATCTGGAATAACTCCAAAGTAGAAGAATATGAATGTGGCTGCAAGGGCCAGAATTACACCCCAGGCTATGATCTTCATGCTTAGGTCTCTCTGGGTTCTGACTTCCTCCGCCTGAGGGCCGCCTTTCTTGCTGAAGCTCTTGGTAGCCAGCCCAAAAGCAGACTTTATGACGCCGGAAGATTTGATGATTCCGATGATGCCGGCAACGGCTATGCCTCCGATACCTATCTGTCTTGCATAGGTCTTGAATATCAGTTCGGGACCCATGTTGGCAACTCCGTCAAAGGTCGTCCCCAGGAAGGTAACGGTGTCTGGCCCGCAAAGCCAGCTCATAAGCGGTATGATGATAAACCACACAAGCATTGAGCCGCAGCAGATTATGAACGCATACTTGAGTCCTATAATGTAGCCCAGGCCCATGACCGCAGCTCCTATGTTGAACTTGACCATGAGCTTGGCCTTGTCGGCTATTACCTGCCCCCAGTGTGTGGCCGTGGTGTAGATGGTTTCGCTCCACCATCCGAACGACGATACTATGAAGTCGTAAAGTCCTCCAATCAGACCGCTGATAAGCAGCAGTTTGGCTCCGCCGCTGTCGCCTTCACCGCTCTTGATGACCTGAGTTGTAGCCGTGGCTTCGGGGAAAGGATAGTCTCCGTCCTTTTCCTTTACAAAGTATTTGCGGAAAGGAATCAGGAAGAGGATACCCAGGACGCCGCCCAAAAGGCTGGAAAGGAAAACCTTGATGAAATCTACCTGGATCTGGGGATATTTGGCCTGTAGGATGTACAGGGCCGGCAGCGTAAATATGGCTCCGGCTACGATGCCTCCGGAGCAGGCTCCGATTGACTGGATGATTACGTTTTCGCCCAGGGCATTCTTGCGTTTGAGGGCCGTTGAAAGACCTACGGCTATGATTGCTATAGGTATGGCCGCCTCAAACACCTGGCCCACTTTGAGGCCGAGGTAAGCGGCAGCAGCAGAGAAGATTATGGTCATCAAAAGACCTATGGTAACGCTGTATGCCGTAGCCTCCTTGTGTTTTTTCTGAGGATCGAGAAGCGGTTTGTATTCCGGCTTCTTCTGATTTTTGATGTCTGACATATATGTAATTGTTTTTGATTTCCGGCAGAGCGAATTTACTAAAAAATCGCTGAGGAAGGCCATAATTTGCTACATTTGTATTTAGGTATCCTTCAGCGATATCTTCAGAAAAGATTATGACGGTATTTCAAAAGCGGAAAATGAACAGAAAATCTATATGCTCTCTGGTGGCCATTCTGGTGCTTCTTCTTTTTGCGGGAGAGCTGAGGGCTCAGTTTGTGGGCGGTGTAAAAGACTCATTAAGAGTGCTTTGTGTGAGGTATGACAACAACTCTTCGGGAGTTGACGGAGTGGTTTCAATATCGGCAATTATGGAGTGCGACAGCATAAAGATGCCAACCTATATGGTGGGAGACTCCATTGTTGTTTTCTTCAGCGATATCAAGGCAGACAACATTGCAAGCATCCAGTTCCTAAGGGGTAAAATGCTGGGCAAGAAACTCCAGAAGTCTTTTCCGAACGGGCTGATATCCTTGACTTTAAAGCCTGGCGAAACCTTCAACAACAGCCAGGTCTGCCCGGAGGGCGACAATCTTACACGCAAGGCCTTTGTAACCCGCATGGCCTTTTCAGACATGGCAGACGGGGACGTCCTGGCCGGAAAAGTTGCATCCCTTGTGGATAATTACGGTACAGACGACATATCGTTCCGCCAGTTCAAGTACTTGAATATCAACAGGGCAACGCCGATTCTGGCCATAGACTCCCTCAACCGCAAGGCCTTTGTAAAGAGCTTCAACGATTTCCGCCCGGAAACCATGGGAGAGATAGTAATGTACAGTGCCGAGGATGCGCAGAAGATTATCGGCGACAAAGGTATCAACGGGCTCGTAATTGTGGCAATTAAGCCCAAGTTCACCATTCAGCAGGCTATCTTCAGTCCTATGGAAAAGGCCGTGGCTCTGGCAAACGAGATGTACGGTGTGAACTTTGAAACCATGATGATGCGCAGCCCATTAATCGCTGAGTAAATACAAATCACTAAAAACAAGTATATTATGGGAAAACTACTAAAAGAATTCAAGGAATTTGCAGTAAAGGGCAATGCCGTTGACATGGCGGTTGCCGTTGTAATTGGTGCGGCTTTTGGAGCCATAGTCAATTCTCTTGTGAACGATCTGATTATGCCGTGCATAGGAGTGCTGATCGGCGGGGCAGATTTTGCTAACCTTGCAGTTACGCTCAAAGAAGCCGTATTGGATGAGGCCGGTGAAATAGTTAAGCCGGCAGTTATGTTCAAGTACGGCCAGTTTATCAATGCAATTGTTTCGTTCTTGATTATTACCTTCTCTATCTTCTTGGTTATAAGGGGTATAAACAAGTTCAAGAAAAAGAAGGAAGAGGCTCCTGCAGCTCCGGCAGAACCATCTGCAGAAGAAAAGCTGCTGACCGAAATCAGAGACCTTCTCAAAGAGAAGAAATAGCCTTTGTTTTACATATAAAGGTATAGCGGCCTCATGAGAAATTATGGGGCCGTTTTTTTTTGATATTTTTTTGGAGATATTGAAAAAGTTGTTACCTTTGCAGCCCTTTCGCGCCGGAGGGGTAACAACCGGTTTCCGGAGCAAAAAAGGGGGCTGAAAATTTTTTCAAAAAAAAGTTGAAAAAATATTTGGACGGAACAAAAAAGTTTCTACCTTTGCAGCCCGTTTCGCTGAAAGCGGAACTGTTCATTGAAACATTGAAGACAAGCAGCAAACCAAAA
>CALBPX010000058.1 GCA_937899055.1 uncultured Bacteroidales bacterium | reverse complement strand
CGGGCAATTTGGTCCCATTTTCCATTACATTTTCCAGCTGGCTGAGGATGTCCTCGGAGCCGGTCTCTATCTCGATGAACTCATCCGTTTTCTGCTCCTCGCGGTAGGGCTCATCCTTGGATTTCATGGTCTGCAGGGCCACCTTGAAGTGATCCGCCGTAAAGGTCTTTACCCCGTTGGACCTGATGAGAGTCGCAGCGTCCACGACTTCCTCATAGGCGATGTCGTTATCCCTCACATACTTGACAAGTTTAAGGAACTCCTTCCCGTTTTCCTTGAAGAACTGGTGGTAGATGACCTGCATGCTCATCGGCATCTGGTGGAACGGTTCCGAGTATTGGATGGCCGAGGTCTTCTTCATGAGGGTGGAGATGTAGTGATTGATATCCACCCGCCATTCGTTTGTCCCGTAGCTCCTTATGTGCTGTGCCACTTTCTTGTGGGACTTGTCGTGGATGACGATCTTTTCACTGTATATCCGTGCGATCACGGTCTCGCCGACCATGTTGTCCGGAACAGAGTAATGATTGGTCTTGATTGTTATGGTAGATTGTTTATCAACCTTATATTCAGCCAGTTCATAGCAGCCGATCTCTCCGGGATAGGGCTTGAGTGCATTGATGTCCTCCTCGAGCATCCGGGGCTTATTCTCGGTGGCGCTGCTTCCTTTCTCCGCGTTCATGTCTATGCAGACCTGTCTGAGCCAGTTCCTGGCCTCCTCAATGTCATCAAAGTCAACCCTGGAGGTGAAGGCTCGGCCCCGTACATAGTCCACGCTGCGTTCCACATTTCCCTTCTCCCAGCCGGACCGGGCGTTGCAGAAGCGCCATTCGAACTTATAGAACGTGCTCAGCCGCATCAGCGCCGTCGTGGGCTTCTTCTCCTTCTCGTCAAAGATTACGGCAACACGCATGTTGTCGTAGACCATCACGTGAGGAACGCCGGCGCAGTCGCGGAAGAAGTCCCGATGGGATTCCATATATGCCAGGGTATCCTGACGGTGAAAGAGATACGCCATACGCCCCTTGCTGTAAGGAAAGCAGAATACGGCCATCATAAGGGTGGTCGGTACGCCGTCAAGGAACAACTTCACCTCGCCCCAGTCAAACTCGCATTCGATGCCTGGCTCCCTGTGGATGCGCAGGTATACATCCTTACCCTTGCCAGTTCGTTCGCTTTTCTTTTTCCGGATGTACTTGCAGACACCCGAGTAACTGACAGTCAATCCCTTCTCCATCAGTTGGCGGTGGATATCAGTATTCTTGAGACACTGTTTACGCATGCCGTTGCCACGCCTGCGGTCGTTCTCTTTCAGGCAGCGGTCAATCTCCCTTGCCACGGCATCACGCATTACACTGGGATTGTATTTGCGGGATTTGTACTTGGGTCTCGTCGCCAGGAACTCGTCAACACCCATGTCGGGATCGGCCTTGATGGCGGCCTCATAGGCATTAATCAGACGTGTGACTGTCTTCCGGTCCGCACCGGTCCTGCGGGCTATCTCCCGCAGGCTCAATTCATCTACTCTGTAGTAGTGAAGGATTTGTTGTTTAAGGTCCATAGAAATCATTGTTTAGAGATTTACTTACGCAAATCTACAATGCCTTTCTGTGGTCCCTTTTTCAAATAGAATCGTGGGGGGAATTTTACTTTACTATTTACACCTATCAAGATGTCTTTAAGCCTTATAGTCTTGACCCTATAGTTCGATTGTTCTATTCCCTATGAAATACTTCTAACAATTTAGGTAATTGTTACAGAAGGACTTTGCACGTTCAATCGGTATGCAGCCTTCTCACTTGAGTTCATTGATTCATGGGACGAGAAGCATTACACCTGCTATAGCTGCCAAGTTGGAGAAAGGGCTTGGCATCTCGGCAACCTTTTGGATTAATCTGCAGAATAATTATAATCTGGATGTCAAGCGGATTAAGGAAAGAGATAAAGCATTAGGCAAGAAGTCATTTGATATGCGGGCTCCGAGAAAGCCCTATCCTGTTAATCAATATCCAGTGAGAGCGTTGGCTGATCCTGCTGTTTCTGGTTATTCTGGTTCGCTGGGAAGTGCTGCTTCTGCTCTTCCGCGATATGAGAATATAATGCTGACTGTTGATGCTGCAGACGTGGAGTGGCTGGAGCATTTGGCGGAGCGTATGGGATGGGAGATTCAGATGCTTTGAGGCTTAAAGATTCCCTTTCTGTGTTGGGCAAAATCTTCTCAGGATTTGTCAAAGGCTGAGACTATCTTGCTTACAAGAGGGTGGCGGACAATGTCTTCCGTTCCAAAGTTGATGACAGATATTCCTCTTATCTTTCCCAGGAGTCTGATGCCTTTTTCCAGGCCTGAGTCTTCTTTGTTTGGGAGGTCTATCTGGGTCATGTCTCCGGTTACTATGAACTTTGAGTTGTTGCCCATTCGGGTAAGGAACATCTTCAGCTGCCCGAGTGAAGTATTCTGGGCTTCATCAAGTATGACGAATGCGTTCTCAAGGGTTCTTCCTCTCATATAGGCCAGTGGAGCAATCTGGATTGTGCCTTCTTCCATCAGTTCTTTGAGCTTGGAGGAAGCAATCATGTCTCCCAGGGCATCGTACAGCGGCTGTAGATATGGGTCCAGTTTTTCCTTGAGGTCTCCGGGCAGGAATCCGAGCCTTTCACCGGCTTCCACGGCGGGTCTGGTAAGAATGAGCCTTCTTACTTCCTTGTTCTGCAATGCTCTTACAGCCAGCGCAATGGCCGTGTATGTCTTTCCGGTTCCGGCAGGCCCCAGAGCAAATACCAGATCATGGGTTGCATAGTCCTTTACAAGCTGTTTCTGGTGTTTGGTTCTGGCAGTGACAATCTTTCCGTTCTGCCCCACAACAATCATGTCTTTGTCGTTTTCGTTGGGAATAACCGCCTTGCTTTCTCCGCTTTTCCTGTCAGTTTTGGAAAGAAAGATGCTATCTACATCGTCTGTGTTCAGATGGCGTTTTTTCATCCTTATCCGGGTAAGGGCGTCTATTGCATTCTGAAAGTTGTCCATGTCTTTGTAACTGCCCTTGAGCTTGATGATGTTGTCTCTGGGAGTTACTTTAAGATCAGGGAAATATGAGCACAGGTGGTTGATTATCCTGTCGTTGATGCCATAGATGTCTATGGGGTCTATGTTCTGTAGCTGAATCTTTTTTTCTGCCATATTTATTCCGTGTATGTTACTTTGATAAGGTCTTGTTTGACTATCTGCGGCCAAAAATCCGATATGGCCTTAAAGCCTTGTTGCTGTAGGGTTGTCTTGCCGCCGGCCTTGAAATCTTCTGATTCCAGGAACTCTTCGATGGGAACAACGGTGAAATCGTCTTTGTACTGCCCATTTCTGAAACACCATGTGTATTTCCATTCTGGCATCAGCATCTTGACCTTGCCGGTTCGGATATCTCTTGTAAAGCTTAGGGTTATGAACATTCCGGTGGAGGTCCATCCGCTGCGGCTCATGTTGGAGATGTAGTTGCCCATAGAGTAGAAGAGTATGCGTTCCACACTGTCTTTAATGTAAGGAGCCTGGGTGCGGCGCACATATATGTAGCCTTCTTCCGGCACATGTGGATGTCCGCCGATTATGGCATTTACGCCCTCTCTGAACATCATTTTTGCATAATTTTTCTGCTCAGCGACAGGGGCAAGTACGTATTCGATTCCCCAGTGCGGCAGGGCGATGATGATATCGGCACCCATCTGCTTTGCTTGACGGATATGCTTTTTGATTTCGGTACTGTCCTGAAGATTGACATAATAAGGCTCCGGAACAGGCAGGCCGTTGGTATCGTATGTGTAGTTGAAAAGGGCAAACTTCATACCCTTGAGTTCTACCAGGGTGACGCTTGCTGTATCTGCCTGAGCCTTGTCTGAGTAGGCTCCGAGTTTCGGCATTCCGAGTTTTTCATAGGCATCCAGAGTCTTACTGAGCCCTCCTGCCCCTTTGTCGCAGATGTGGTTGTTGGCCATCAGAAAGAGGTCTATGCCTGCGTCCTTTGCAGCCTTAGCCACTTCCGGCGGGCAGGAAAAACAGGGGTAGCCGGTATAAGGTTTGGTACCCACCGTAAACTCCATGTTTGCAACCATATAGTCTGCCTTTTTGAAGTAAGGCTCCATGTATCTGAACATGTTGGCGTAGTCATAGGTCTTGCCTCCGCCTTTCTTCAGGGCAGCTTCTATCTGGGCTCCGTGCTGCATCACATCGCCGATGAAAGATATGGTTACTGTATCGCGATGGTTGAAATAATAAATGTCATCCAGCGGCCTTGGCTTTCTTACAGGGTCCGGCCTTACCGTAATCTGCTGGGCAGTAGCCATGCAAGTCAGCAACACGGCCACGGCAGAGGTATATATGATTTTCAAATTCATGACATAAAGATAATGCTATTCGTGGAATAAAAGGAGCGGTGCAGCCCCGATTTGAATGGAGATTTCTGCCTAATCTGCTTTTTTGATAGTTGACACCGATTGCTGCTTTTTGCTTTGTTCTATGATTTTGCTTATCTTGCAGGAACAAAAAACTATCTCTAAGAAACGATTCTCCTTTTTGGAAAAGTGAAACAGACAAGACGCTACAAGACGGCAATGTCTTCTGAAAACATTGACAGGAACACCTATT
>CALBPX010000057.1 GCA_937899055.1 uncultured Bacteroidales bacterium | reverse complement strand
GCTGGTATTTAATTAGATAGATAAAATCTATCATCTAATACTCATCCTCGTTGAAGAAGAAATCTTCTTTACTCGGATAATCGGGCCATAATTCTTCAATGCTGTCGAATACTTCTTCTTCATCTTCGATGTCGTTGAGGTTTTCTATTACCTCGTCCGGAGCTCCGGAACGGACAGCATAATCCAACAGCTCGCTCTTGGTAGCCGGCCAAGGTGCATCCTCAAGTTTGGATGCAAGCTCTAATGTCCAATACATCTTAATTCAAATTAGCTGGATCAGGAGGTTTGGGCCTCCGTCTCCAAAATGGGGTGCAAATATAATAACATTTTCTGTTCTGCAACTTTTTTTTACACTATGGCATCCAGAACTGCTCCGGCGTGTTGGTAACGGTGCAGAAATAGCGGGCCAGGGTAAAAAGATAATCGCTGAGGCGATTGATGTACTTTTTACATTTTACAAGGTTGGCCTCAAGTTCCGCATCTGTAGAGTGGATGTTTACACAACGCCTTTCAACCCTGCGGCAGACGGTTCTTGCTACATGGCACAGGGCTGCCTGTATGGGGCCTCCCGGAATGATGAAGGATTTTTGTAGAGGAATCTGGCCTGTCATGGTATCTATTCCTTTCTCAAGAAACTCTATCTCAGCCTCTTCCATAGGTCTCAGCTGCTTTCCGGTGCCTTCTTCGGGCATTGCAAGAAAGGCCGAAACGCACATCAGGGTTTGCTGAATACGGAACAGGTCTTTGCGGATTTTGATGGCTGTTCCTGCGGTGTTGGCCGGGTTTTCTTCCTCTGCGATAATCAGCCCCAGGTAAGAAATCAGCTCGTCGGCATCGCCGTAAGCCTCAACTCTGGGATCATTCTTGAAAACTCTTTTACCTCCTACCAGGGATGTAGTTCCCTGATCTCCTGTTTTTGTATATATCTTCATAACTGACAATTTTATAAGGGTTTGAATTTTAGTCCTTTCCTGCAAGCGTGGGGTGAGGGTTAGGGGTATCGCTCTCTATTTTTCCATCGCGGAGCCTTACTATTCTTCTGGCAAACTTGGAGATATCGTCTTCATGGGTAACCAGGATTATGGTATTGCCCTGGCTGTAAATCTTTTCAAATATGTTCATGATTTCCACGCTGGTCTTGGTGTCCAGATTTCCGGTAGGTTCGTCGGCCAATATTATGGTAGGGTTGTTTATTATTGCCCTTGCGATGGCCACTCTCTGCCTCTGTCCTCCGGAGAGTTCGTTGGGCCTGTGATCCATGCGGTCTGCCAGACCTACCGTATCCAATGCTTTGGCGGCCAGCTCGGTACGCTCTTTAAGCGGAGTTCCGCAGTATATCAGCGGAAGGGCCACGTTCTCAAGTGCCGTGTATCTTGGAAGAAGGTTGAAAGACTGGAATACAAAGCCAATCTGACGGTTTCTGACATCGGCCAGGGAGCTGTCGTCCATCTGGCTGACATCCGTTCCGCCCAGAATGTACCTGCCGGAAGTAGGGGTATCCAGGCAGCCGAGGATGTTCATGATGGTGGACTTTCCGCTTCCGGAAGGGCCCATGATGGCTATATAGTCGTTCCTGTTTATACTCAGCGATATCCCGTCCAGAGCATTCACCCTCTGGGTTCCAAGGATATAGGTCTTGTGCATATCCTCTATTCTGATAACCTGAGTCTTATCTCTTTCTTCCATGGCAGTTTGATTTCAGAACAGGCTGAAGAATTTTTTCATTGCCTCCTTGAGTGCGTCCAGAGCCTTTGGAGTATCCCACTTGGAAGTATCCTCTTCACCTACTTTGTTTGATACGCTTCTGATTTGCATGAACTTGACATATTCGTTCAGGCAAACATAAAAGAACGCCGCACCCTCCATGCTCTCAATCTGGGGAGAGTGTTTGGCTATGAGCCTGTCTATGGTCTTTTGGTTTCCGGTTATTGTCTGAACCGTAACGCCGGCAGCCCTTGGAAAGGCATTGGCTATATCGTTGAAAAATTCAGAAAAAACAGGCATGACCAGAGCCCCGTCTTTGAAGGGGAACAGGTTGGCATCCAGCGTCTTGGAGTCAAAAAGCGTGAGGAACCCGGAAGCAGTCATAAAGCCCAGGTCTCCAAAGTGTTCCCTGTCAACAAGAGCCACGCTGCCCACCGGAAACTTTTCAAGGTCATAGCTGCCGGCAATGCCTATGTCAACGGCAAGGTCATACTTTCCGCCGGAGGACTCGGCCTCAACCAGTTTCTTAGTCAGGCGGTAGCAGGTGGATGTGGTGCCGATGCCGGTCAGCATGAAATCTACCTGTACTCTGCCCGCAATCCGGCTTTCGTGGAGCCTGAGAGCCTGAACCGCGCAGTCAAGTTCTTCCTGTTCTGCAGCACAAATCAAAATTTTCATACTCAGCGATATTCTTTTGTAAAGTCAATAATTCTCGTCAATGCAGTGAGGCTCCTATCAGGGTGAGGAACTCCTCTCTGGTTTTGCGGTTGTTAAGGAACGCTCCAGTAAAAGCGGAGGTTGTGGTAACGGAGTTCTGCTTCTGTACGCCTCTTATCTGCATGCACATGTGTGCAGCCTCTATGACCACGGCAACGCCGAGGGGCTTGAGCGTCTTCTGGATGCAGTCTCTTATCTGCACCGTGAGCCGTTCCTGAACTTGAAGCCTTCTGGCAAAGGCATCTACAACCCTTGGAATTTTGCTCAGACCGGTGATGTAACCGTTTGGTATATAGGCAACATGAGCCTTTCCGTAGAATGGCAGCATGTGGTGCTCGCACATGGAGTACAGCTCTATGTCCTTTACCAGCACCATCTGCTGATATTCTTCTTTGAACATTGCAGACTTCAGGATGGCCACAGGGTCGGTCTTGTAGCCCTGGGTGAGAAACTGCATGCTCTTTGCCACCCTCTCCGGAGTCTTCAGAAGGCCTTCCCTTGAAGGATCTTCGCCGATGAGACTGAGTATTTCCTTGTAGTTCTCAGCCAGTTTCTCAGTAATCTGATGCGTAAAAATTTCTTTCTTCTTGTATGTCATAATTACTCTTTCCGGTTTTAGGAGCCCCAAGATAGCGATTCTTTTTCAACTGACATTGCAAAAGGATACATTTTACATCTTGTTTACAGAAACAACTTCTTAACTTTGCACCGTTGAATCCAAACAAAGTCTGGCTATGGAAGAAGCAAAATACAAGGCAAACATCCTGGTGGTGGATGACGAAGAGGATATCTGTGAAATTCTCCAGTACAATCTGGAAAAGGCCGGCTATGCGGTCAAAACTGCCTTCAGTGCAGAGGAAGCCCTTACCCAGCTTTCCGCCGGAACGTTTGACCTCATGCTGTTGGACATAATGCTGGGCGGTATCAGCGGGCTCAAGCTGGCAAAGCTTCTCAGAGAAGACTACAAGAACAACATCCCCATAATTTTTATAACGGCGCTGGATACGGAAGACGATATTCTCAAGGGCTTTGCAAGCGGTGGAGACGATTATGTGTCAAAGCCTTTTTCTGTAAACGAAGTTGTTGCCAGGGTAGGGGCCGTGCTTGCCCGTACCAGAGGTTCCTCAAAGGCCGGCTCCGGCCAGGCATCCTCTTGGTCCAGAGCCTCTTCTGCCTCAAAGGCCGTGGAAATCATGCCGGAAAAGGAGCAGCCTTGGGCAGACGAGTTCAAGTTTGGAATTCTGGAAATCAACGCACCGCAGAACCGTGTTCTGGTATCCGGAACAGAGGTCATGCTTACTCGTAAGGAAATGGAGATTCTGCTGCTTCTTGCAAGGGGCGCAGGCCGGCTGTATTCCAGAAAAGACATTCTGGCAAAGGTCTGGAAGAACGATGGTTTTGTTCTGGAACGTACTGTGGATGTGCATATTGCAAGGCTGCGTAAGAAGCTCGGAGCCGCCGGAGAACTTATACAGAACCGCTCCGGTTACGGCTACTGCATCTACCCCAACGATAAATGAAAAAACTCAAGCTCAAATATCGCTACAGACTGGTTGTTTACCTTTTGATGCTGCTTGTGCTGCTGGCTCTGTTCTTTGTACTTTATGCTTCCAGACAAAGCAGGGGCTACAGTATATCCACTCTCCAGGGCGAGCTTAAAAACACCATAGCCCAGGTTCTGGATTCGCTGTCGGAAAAGAAAAGTCCTCAGTCCATCACCCTTCCGGACGGCTTCGGCTTTACACTTGCCGACACTCTGGGCAATGTCCTTTACGATTCGCGTCAGACGGAGATTTCTATTCCCGACAACATATCCCAGTTCAGCGAGGTGGCTACTGCCCTTACAGGTGCAGACGGAAGCGCTCTCAGGAGCGCAGTCGGTGACCCTGACACTGAGTATCTGTACTATGCACGGCGGTCATCTGGCCTGATAGTCCGCTCCTATTCCAAGTTCAAGATGGCTCGTCCGGCACAGATAGAAAAAGATAATACTTATTTCATTCTCATTGCGATACTTCTTAGTGCCCTGATAATTTCTTTCATCTACATTCTCCGCAAACTCTACAAGCCGCTTACCACCTACAGCCAGCTGGTAAGTGCCATAAAGGAAGATGGCAGCCGGCTCTCTTCCATTGATTTTGAGAATGATGAACTCGGCGATGTGGGACGCGAAATAGCCGATACCTTCAACCAGCTGGAAGTGGCCAAGAAATACCGCCAGCAGGTAAGCCACAACATAGCCCACGAACTCAAGACCCCGATTACCGGAGTCAGGGCCTATCTGGAAACAATCATGAACTCCGAGGATATGTCCAAAGAACAGATGCGCAAATTTGTTTCAAAGGCATATTCTCAGACCCTGCGTCTGAGCGATCTGGTGAGCGAGGTTTCTACCCTCAACAAACTGGACGAGGCTTCGGAGAGCAAAGAGTCTGAAAGCATATACAAGATAGGGCCCGTGAACCTGCACGAGTGCCTGGATTCCATACTGGAAGAGCTGGGTCCTAAACTCGAATCTCATAATATATCCTTTGAAAGCAGAATCAGCAGCCGCCTTAAGATAAACGGCAGCTACGACCTCATCTATTCGCTGTTCAAGAACCTGATAGACAACTCAATAGAACATGGAGGAGACGGCATAGAAATTACTCTTGATGCCGGCATAGCCCAGATGTCCGGCGACGGTGGCTACAAGATAAACTTTACCTATACCGACACCGGCAAGGGTGTTCCTCCGGAGGCGCTTCAGCGGATTTTTGAACGTTTCTACCGAGTGGAAGAGGGCCGTACCCGCAAGACGGGCGGTTCAGGCCTGGGCCTTGCCATAGTCAAGAACGCCGTTCTCTTCCACAAAGGAACCATCAGCGCCTCATCCAAGGAGGGGGGCGGCATAGTCTTTAAATTCAGTCTTTACTCTTTGGAAGACAAGGGCTAGTACCAGATGTCTATTCTTCCTACT
>CALBPX010000056.1 GCA_937899055.1 uncultured Bacteroidales bacterium | reverse complement strand
TTGAGCCGGATGTTGAAAATAAAATTAAAAAATGCTCGGTTTTTACCGGCTAAAACAACGATTTCGGAATTATGCGAGACTATTATTTTGTTTTTTCTGCCTTTTTTTCGAACTTCGCATCGTTGATGATAGATTCATCAGCAGTTAATTAACATACACATTTTAAGCGCATAGCTATTATTTCGCGTTCAGCCAAAAGCGTAGGAAACTTAATTGGAATAAGACGCACAGAAATAATATGTGAAGGGTAATCGTAAGGGGTTACCTCTTACCACGGTAATAGCAAATGCCAACGCTTAGGCGTAATGCATTTGTCGTGGTCGGAGGTTCCGCTCCTACGCTGCCTCGCTGGACGCAACAGGTGTATTGCGCCTTTCTTTTGTGTTTTAGCTGAGGCATAGTTGGGTGTAGTGTGGATTGATAGTTAAGCGTCAATAACTTAGCTATCAATGAGATGTCTCGTAGTTTAGACCGTGCCAAAAACGCAAAGCAAGATGAGTTCTATACACAATTGCCGGATATTGAAAACGAACTCAAACATTATCGCCAACATTTTATGGGCAAAACAATTCTATGTAATTGCGATGATCCGTACGAGAGTAATTTCTTCAAGTATTTTGCTGGAAACTTCAATTTTCTTGGTTTAAAGAAGCTTATAGCAACCTGTTACAATGGATCTCCGGTTCAAGGTTTGGAATTTCCGTTTTTTGACACCGAATCAGTATCTAAGAAAGCGTATAAGGTTGAAATAAAAGAGGTAAAAGATCTAAATGGCGATGGGCGAATAGATCTATCTGATGTTCAGTATCTTATCCAGAATGATAAAAATGTTTTGACTGAGCTTAAGGAGAATGGAGATTTTAGAAGCAATGAGTGCATAGAACTTTTGAAAGAGTCCGATATTGTAGTTACGAACCCTCCGTTTTCTTTGTTCAGAGAGTATATTGATACGCTGATGAAATATGATAAAAAGTTTCTTGTCATTGGAAACCAGAATGCCATAACCTATAAGGAAATATTTCCATTGATTAAGAACAATTTGCTTTGGCTTGGTTACAAGTTCGGCGATATGGCTTTTAAAGTACCTGACTATTATGAGCCAAGAGAAACAAGATATTGGCAGGATGAAAGTGGGCAGAAGTGGAGAAGCATGGGCAATATATGCTGGTTCACCAACCTTGACCACAAGAAACGTCATGAAGAGTTGATTCTATACAAGAGATACACTCCGGAGGAGTACCCTAAGTATGATAACTATGATGCTATCAATGTAGATAAGGTTTCTGATATACCTTGCGACTATTATGGAGTTATGGGAGTTCCGATTACATTTCTGGACAAATATAATCCCGAACAGTTTGAGATAGTGGAATTTAGAAAGGGTAGCGGCGGCAAGGATCTGGTTTATAGTATCATAGAACAGAATAGAACAGAACAGAACAGCTATTCAGCCATACTTCAGAATACTCGTCCGTCGATGCTGGTAGGAGGATTAATGAACAATCCCAAAGACACAGTTGTGGACGGCAAAAGCAAGTATGCAAGAATACTCATTCGAAATATGGAGTATCATCGACATTAATACCGGGGTTGATTAAAAATGCCGAAGGAAAGATTGGAGGAAGGATAACTTATGCAAGAATGACAATAAGAAGAGTCACAAAATTATAATCGCGATGAAAATAGAACTGCAAAACATCAAGGTGCGTGATCTTGTAAAAGATTATGCTGATAATGAAGAACTTGGGGTAAGAGGATATGGAGGTAAGTTGGATATACGTCCACCGTATCAGAGAGAGTTTATCTATGGTGAAGATGAGAAGAGAGCTGTAATCACAACTATCAAGAAAGGATTTCCTCTCAATGTAATGTATTGGGCTACAAGAGATGCAGATGCTGAGGTGCCTTTTGAGGTTATGGATGGACAGCAAAGGACGATTAGCATTTGCCAGTATGTTAATGGAGATTTCGCATACGATTTCCAGTATTTTCACAATCTTACAGATGATGAAAAGAACCAGATACTTGATTATGAACTCATGGTATATGTGTGTAGCGGTACGGATAAAGAAAAGCTGGACTGGTTCACTACCATCAACATAGCAGGAAAACAGTTGACCAAGCAGGAATTGAGAAATGCTGTATATGCAGGGCCATTTGTCAGCGATGCAAAAAAATATTTTTCCAAGTCAAATTGCGCTGCATATAATATGGCAAAAGATCTCATGAATGGAACTCCAATTAGACAAGATTATTTGGAAACAGCATTGAAGTGGATAGCCCGCTCTCAGAGTAGTCCTGCAGAGAAACTGGAGATTGAGAGTTATATGGCTAAGCATCAGCATGATCCCAATGCAAGTGGGCTATGGCAATACTTTAATTCAGTGATTACCTGGGTAGAGTCAACCTTCATTGTCAAGAAAAGGAAAAGTATTATGAAAGGAGTTGACTGGGGGGACTTATATGACAAATTCAATAATTCTGTAATAGATACTAAGGCTTTGGATGTAGAAATAGAAAAGTTATCAATAGATAGTGAGGTGCAGAGGAAATCAGGTATTTGTCCTTATGTTCTTACTCGCGATGAGCATTATCTGGGGCTTAGAGCATTCCCTGATGATATAAAGCTTGAGGTTTATGAGGAGCAGCATCACAAATGTGCTAATCCTGATTGTCCCGAAGGGGGGAAGGAGTTTTTGTTCAACGAGATGGAAGGAGATCACATTATCCCATGGAAAGAAGGGGGTAAAACTGTCAAGGAAAACTGCCAGATGCTCTGTAAGCTGTGCAACAGGAGAAAAAGCAGTAACTAATGCCGAATAAGTCAAGGTATAATCTGCTTTAATTCAACCATATATCCTAGGGCGTCGGCTATCCGGAAGAAGGCTCCTGCGCTGGGTATTATTTGGTCGTTTTCTATTCTGGAAATGTAGGCAGAGTCTGTGCCTAATTTTTCTGCAAGTTGCTTTTGGGTTATCTTCATCTTTTTCCTGGCCTGTTTCAAAAGCAGTCCGGAATAATAAGAATAAGCGGCCTCTTCAGCTTTTAAACGCTCTTTGCTCCCTGGTTTACCATACTTTGAATCAAGGATTTCATCAAAACTGTGTGTGTTTTTATTTGTTCTCATAATATTCTCTCCTTATTCTTTTGGCTAACTCCATTTCCACTGGAGGAGTCTTCTGGGTTTTCTTTTTAAATCCGTTCATCAGCAGAACCACATTGCCATTGTCAAAGATGAAAAAGATGCGGTAGATGCTGTTATTGTACTGAGCTCTAAGTTCATAGATACCGTCATCTATATGCTTTACAAACTTTTCTGACAACCGGTTTTGTGACTTGAGAAGCATGATGGCATAATCCACCTTCTCTTTTGCTTTATTATTGAGTCCGTTATAAAACTCAATGAAATAGTGCTTGTAGTAAAGTATTTTCCGTTCCGCCATGGCAAAAATAATAAAATTTGTATTATAATACAATTATTCTTGTGAGGCAAATATAAAATGAAACCGTACGGCTTTCCAAGCCATACGGTAAAATTGACTCTGTCCGCCTTAAAAGATTTTACTCTGCTTGGGTGAAACAACTGCAAAGGCTGTCCTGCCTTACTTTAACGGGGAGTCTGGTTCTTTCTTCATGTAGTTGTATTCCAGGCGATCCACCAGCCTCGGAACAAACTTGTTCAGGAATACGGTAAGCTTCCCGATAGGGGTGAGGATTACCTGGGATTTACGTTTATAGACAGCCTGAGTTAGTTTCTTGGCGCAGGTTTCCGCACTCATCATCTTGCCTTCTTCTCTTGGAGTCTGGCCCTGAGGAGTTCCGTCTGCGGTCAAGGCCGCAAACCTCACATTGGAAGCCGTAAAGCCAGGGGCAAAAATCAGAACGTTCAGGTTGTCTTTCAGGTGCTCTATCCTGAGGGTGTCCAGGAAGCCGTAGATGGCAAACTTGGATGAAGAGTATCCGGTTCTTGCCGGAAGACCCTTGAAGCCGGCAATGGAAATTACACCTGCTACCGTGCCCTTGCTTTCCAGGAGGTAAGGGAGAGCATATTTGGTGCAATAGACGGTGCCCCAGAAGTTTACATCCATGAGCCTTTTTATCACATCCAGTTCAAGGTCTTTGAACATGGCCCTCATGGATATGCCGGCATTGTTGACCAGCACATCTATCTTGCCGAACTTTTCTATTGTACTTTTGATGAGCTTCTTGCAATCTTCTTCCTTGGTAACGTCCGTAGGAACTGCAAGAAAGCGGTTGCCCAACTGTCCGCGGTTTGAGAGTTCGCAGAATGTCTGCTGGAGCTTGTCTGCACTTCTGGCAGCCAGAACTACGCTGGCGCCTTCCTGGGCAAACTGACGCGCAGCGGCCAGTCCGATACCCGAACTGGCCCCCGTTATTATTACTACTTTACCGTCAAATCTTCCCATCAGTCAATTGCCTTATCCTGAATGTCGGTACTTCCGCTGTAGAAGCCTTGTTCGTGCTTCTTCTTGATTTCGGCCCAGGCCTTGAGGGTGTATTCTACGTGCTCCATCTGATGCATCTGGGTGCAGATGAGGCGGAACATGATAACGCCCTGAGGTACAACAGGATAAACAACTACTGAGCAGAATATGCCGTAATTTTCTCTGAGATCTACAAGCATGTTGGTTGCCTCCGGAACGGTTCCGTGAACAAACACCGGAGTAATGCATGCTTCTGCCGGACCTATGTCAAAGCCCAGTTCTCTGAGGCCCTTCTGGAGAGCTCTTGCAACATCGAACAGGTGCTTGCGCCTGTGGTCTCCGTTCCTTATGAGTTCCAGCCTCTTAAGATTGCCTTCTACAAACGGCATCGGAAGGCTCTTTGCATAGATCTGGCTGCGGAGATTATAGCGCAGGTAATTGATTATGTCTGCCGGGCCGGCAACAAAGCCGCCGATAGAAGCCATGGCCTTTGCAAATGCTCCAAAGTAGAGGTCTATGCCGTCCATACAGTGGAGTTCTTCGCTGGTGCCTCTTCCGTGCTCTCCCATTACGCCAAATCCGTGAGCGTCATCGATGAGTATTCTGAACTTGAACTTCTTCTTCAGCTCCACAATCTTGTCAAGGATTCCGAGGGCGCCGGTCATGCCGTAAACTCCCTCAGTAACAAGCAGTACGCCGCCACCTTGCTCTTCGGCTCTCTTAGTGGCTCTGGCGAGAACCTTTTCGCAGTCGGCAATGTCGTTGTGGGCATATTTCATGCGGTATCCAAGGTGGAGCCTGAGGCCGTCCATAATGCAGGCATGGCACTCCTCGTCATAGACTACAACATCTCTTCTGGTAAGCAGGGCATCCAGAGTGGAAATCATTCCCTGATATCCGAAGTTGAACAGGAAGGCATCCTCCTTGCACTCAAAGTCTGCAAGTTCTCTTTCCAGTTTTTCATGCAGCGATGTGTGTCCGCTCATCATTCTTGCTCCCATAGGGTAGGCAAGGCCCCATTTAGCGGCAGCCTCGGCATCTACCTTTCTGACCTCCGGATCGTTTGCAAGCCCAAGATAGTTGTTGAATGTCCATGCAAGGACTTTCTTTCCCTGGAAAGTCATATAAGGCTCAATAGGGCCCTCGAGTTTAGGAAACATGAAATAGCCTTTGGCTCTTTTGCGGTACTGCCCAAGCGGACCGCCTTCGTTCTGTTGTATTCTTTCAAAAATATCCATCGCGATAATTTTTATAATAATATTCCTTTATTTCACACGGAGTTTCTGGCCGGCCCTTATCTTGGTGTTTTTGAGGCCGTTGAGTTTTTGGATCTTGGAAACCGTAGTGCCGTACCGGCGGGCCAGGGCACCCAGGGTATCGCCTTTCTTTACGGTAATTACCGTTCCCTTTCCTTTGCCTGAAGTGGCGGTGCGGTTCACTTTCTTCTTGCCGGAAGACTTTCTGGCAGAGGACTTGCGCCCGCTGTTTCTCTTGGAGTATTTGACATTCTGATACCTGAAATTGTCTTTGGTCAGTACCAGAGTCTTGTCATGTATCTTTCCGGTGTTAAAGTCTATGGCATCCCTTGGATTTATAGGATTTCCAAGGTAGCGGAGTTCAAAGTGAAGATGAGGCCCTGTGCTTCTGCCGGTGCTGCCGCCAAGCCCCAGAGGCTCTCCTACATCTACTTTCTGGCCTTCCTCCACCAGAATCTTGCTCATGTGTCCGTACAAGGTTTCAAGGCCGTTCTCATGCCTTACAACCACGTAATATCCATATCCTCCGCGATTGAATTTGGTAATCCTGACCGTACCTTTATCAAAGGCGCTGCGGATTGTATCGCCGATGAAAAGCTTTAGGTCTATTCCTGCATGGAGCCTTCCCCAACGCCCTCCGAACTCCGAGGTTACATATTTGTAGCCTGGTGAAGCATAGCTGCTTACATCAATCTTTACGGTGTCCTTCATAGACTCCGACAACTTTACATTGTAGGGATTGATGGAGGCGTTTGTCCAGATATTGTATTCCTCCGGTGTGTCTGTATAGTCCAGACCTTCATCCTCTCCGGATTCTCTTTGCTGACGGGCGGCAAGTGTATATTCTTTAACGTCAAAAGAACCAGTATAAACTTCAGGGCCGTCGGCCTCTTCCAGAGGAATGCTTATTTCAGGCACATAACCAGCTGTGGACCAGATGTCTCCGCCCATGAGACTGTTGAGCGATTTTCCTGACAGCGACATATAGTCTATGCCGGTGAGTTTCTGCTTGGGAACGCTCAGATAGATACTGTCTATGAAAGCACGTTCCGAATCGGTCTTTGCCTCTTTGGAAAAGAGACCTTTGATGGTTTGCGAAAACTTTGACTGAGCCTGAGCCTGGGGCAAGGCAAAAAGCATTGCACCAAGCAAGACCAATATGTACTTTGCTCTTTTATGCATCAATGTTTGCGTAAGTTGCATGCTGCTCAATGAATTCTCTTCTTGGCGGAACATCGTCTCCCATAAGCATGGAGAAGATTCTGTCGGCTTCGGCAGCATTTTCTATGTAAACTTTCCTCAGAATCCTGTGCTCAGGATCCATTGTAGTATCGGCCAGCTGATCCTGACTCATTTCACCAAGACCTTTGTACCGCTGGATTCTTACGGCATTTATGCCGCCGAGTTCTTCTACAATCTTGTCGCGTTCTTCGTCGCTCCAGCAATAGTTGGGCTTTGGCTCTTTCAGACTCTTCTTCTCCACCTTGTAAAGCGGAGGAGTAGCACAATAGACATATCCGTTCTTGATAAGGTCTATCATATAGCGGAAGAAGAAAGTAAGAATCAGCGTGGTGATATGCGCACCATCTACGTCGGCATCGGCCATAATGATGATTTTATGGTATCTGAGCTTGCTGAGGTTCAAAGCCTTGCTGTCTTCTTCGGTGCCTACGGTAACACCCAGTGCAGTGTAGATGTTACGGATGGTGTCTGAATCAAACACCCTGTGTTCCATGGCTTTTTCTACGTTCAGGATCTTTCCTCTGAGCGGGAGCACTGCCTGGTACTGGCGGTTTCTTCCTTCCTTTGCAGTACCGCCTGCGGAATCGCCCTCCACTATGAACAGTTCGCACTTTGCAGGGTCGCGGTCGGAACAGTCGGCAAGTTTGTCCGGCATTCCAACTCCGCTCATTCCGCTCTTGCGCTGAACCATTTCCCTGGCCTTGCGTGCAGCCTGACGGGCCTGGGCTGCAAGAATCACCTTTTCCACAATTTTTCTGGCATCCGCAGGGTTTTCCTCCAGATAGTTCTCAAGAGCCTCGCTTACAGCCTTGCTGACGGCAGAACGGACCTCGGCATTTCCGAGTTTGGTCTTTGTCTGCCCCTCGAACTGAGGTTCGGCAACCTTGACGGAAATAACGGCGGTGAGACCTTCGCGGAAGTCGTCCGGCGATATCTCCACCTTAGCCTTCTTAAGAAGGTCGTTCTTGTCTGCGTATGACTTGAGGGTAGATGTGAGTCCGCCACGGAAACCGGTAAGGTGGGTACCTCCCTCTATGGTGTTGATATTGTTTACGTAAGAGTGGACGTTCTCGCTGTATTCCGTATTGTACTGCATTGCAATTTCAATAGGAATGCCGGTTTTGTCCGTTTCCAGATAGATGGGCTTTTCCGTAAGATGGGTACGGTTGCCGTCGAGCCAGGCAACAAATTCCTTGAGGCCTTCTTCCGAATAAAATTCCTGTTTCTTTTCAGCAGGATGCTCAACTCCGTCTTCTCCCTTTTCCTTTACACGCTTGTCGGTCAGGGAAAGTCTGACCTTCTTGTTCAGAAAAGCAAGCTCCCTGAGCCTTGTAGCCAAGGTGTCGTAGTTATAGACGGTAGTGAGCGTAAAGATTTCAGGGTCAGGGCGGAACGTAATTGTAGTACCGGTATCCTGAGCCTCTCCTACAACCATAACCTCGGTAGTGGGCTTTCCTTTTGAATATTCCTGGACAAATATTTTTCCTTCGCGATGGATTTCTGCCCTAAGATATATCGACAGTGCGTTTACGCATGAAACACCCACGCCATGCAAACCGCCTGAGACCTTGTAGCTGCCCTTGTTGAACTTTCCGCCGGCATGGAGTATGGTCAGCACTACCTCCAAAGCACTGCGGTGCTCTTTTTCATGCATTCCGGTAGGAATACCTCGGCCGTTGTCGGAGACGGTTATTGAATTGTCTTCATTTATGAATACGTTGATATCGTTGCAGAAACCTGCAAGGGCCTCATCTATTGAATTGTCAACCACTTCATACACCAGATGGTGCAGACCTCTTTCTCCAATGTCTCCGATATACATTGAAGGCCTTTTTCTGACGGCCTCCAAACCTTCTAAAACCTGAATACTTTCCGCATTGTAATTCTCCTGCGGAGCGTTCTCTTTCAACTCGTCAATTTCGCTCATTTTTCCTAAAAATTATAACCTAGCAAAGATAGGGAAAAATCAGAACTTAATCAAGAGTCCAAAGCCGATATTTATGCCCCTTTCTACATACATTCCGTAGTTGATGCGGTCTGCGTTCAGCAGATTACCTCCATTTATGTATGCAGTAAAGTGATTGTCAATTACATACTGGGCGTAAAGGCCAAGGTCTGCATAGCCTTTATACTTGATTTTGCTGCCGTTATAGAGGAAGACAGATGCCGGTGTTGCACTTCTTCCGTACAGTGTGGCTCCAATGAAAAGTTTTTCGTTGATGTTGGCTTCGGCGTAGATGTTTGCCTCAAAAGGAGGATAGCCGGCCGGTTTGCCCTTTACAGCATAATCTCCAGGAGCAGGTACTGCTATCGGAAGGCCGTCCAGCCCCTGGATTGCCCCGTTGTAGTTTTTACCTTTTGTGTAGAAAGAATACTTGGCATCTGCTCCGGCGGCAAAACCCGGAGTCTTGTAGTTCAGCTTTGCTCCGATAAAGGCTTCGGCATGGTTGGAATACACGGCGTTGAGCGGATTGCCTGAGAACTGTAGCATTCCCTTGCGCCATGCCCCTCCGGCATATACGTCAAAATCCACTTCCTTTGATGCCATGCCCTTGATACCTGCCTTGGCATAGACTGGGGTGCCGCTTTCTCTCAGGTCAATGATTGGCGAAACGTAAGGAGCTCTTTCCAGGAGGGATGCAAAACTGTTTATCACATTGCCGCCGTCTGCAATGGCATAGGCCCAGGTCTGGTTGTCTTCCATCTTGTATGTAATTGAAACCTTGGGCGATACATAGTTGTGATACTTATCCGCTCCGCTTTTGTTGGTAAACGGAAAGCTCACCCTTGCTCCAAGGTCCATACTCAGGCGGTCTCTGCGGAGCCGGTAGGTGAGGGTTGCATCCAAAAGGCTTAGATGATAGTCCTGGGCGTTGGAATAGAACGCTGTCTGGGAACTCACACCTGCCGTAACCATAGAGTACTTGCCAACCGTAGGGCCAAACTCCAGCGATGCATTCAATAGGTTCTCCCTGAGCGTCATAGCCGTGCCGAATTTTCCCTTGTCGGAAGTGGATGTAAACGAAAACCGTCCGTCGTAGTGGAACTTTCCACTGTAATCGTCTGTCTGGATTGAGGATGCTCCCAACCCGAATTCAAACTGGTTGTAGTCAGAGCTGAGGTTATGCTTCATATATTCCTTGCTCCTGAGGCCTGCAAAATCAGGCAGCAGACCGGCTTCCTTGTATTTTGCCAGATCGACTCCGTAGTAACTCTGATGACCGTTGCGGTATGCAAGGTCTGCATTCAGCTGAGCCTCTTTCCAAAGATGTATATAGGATGCTCCCAAAGTGTTCTTCCACTGTTTTGCCTGAATTTTATCCGAAGTGGCAATAACCTTGTCAGATGCATTTACATCGGCAATTTTAGCCTTTGAGTGGAAAGAATCGTGGCTGGCCTTGAGAGTCAGGAAATCTTCTCCCGTTTCCAGAGCCGGCTGATACCAAAGGGCCAACGAAGGCGCTGTGGGAAAGGATATTCCCGCCTTGGCAAAGAACGAAGGAATTTCCTCTTTCCTCTGCGATGATATCTTTGCGCTCGGCATAGGGGTGAACGAGTACAGGTCTCTGAGCTGGCGGTCCTGGATCTTGTAGTCCATATTCAGGTCAAACTTCTTGAGAGTGTCCGAAAAATCCACCTTCAAAGCCCCCTTTCGTGCTCCGGAAAGATCCGTCTGATAGTCTTTCTTTACCTCAACCGTTCCGGTCGGATTCTGTGCCAGAGAATTAGTGCTCACAAGAGCTGCAAACAGTGCAGCACCCAAAGCCAAAAGTCCTTTTGTCTTCATCATATCTGTAAATGTTTTATGTCATTTTTTCATTTTCTGTTCGGCCTGGGTCTTTTTTTCCAGGGCCTGCCTGCGGATCTGTGCATCGCCGCTGTAGGAATCGTAAATGCTTCCATAAACGGCTGCAGCCTGTTCATAGTCTTCCAGTTCAAAGTACGAATCGCCGAGCAGTATATAGCATTTTGCAAGGTAATACATCTGCTGAGTCTTTTCTTCCGCAAGGGCAAAGACCATCTTCTCCACTCTCTCAAACTTGCCGCGGTCAAACGAGTCTTTTACAAGAAGATAGGCGGCCTCTGCCCCAATTTCGTCCTGCACGTCTTCGGCCACATCCAGCAGCAGATCTACGGCTTTGCCGGAGTCTTCCTCCGCAAGGTAAGACTTTGCCAGCCAGTACTTCAGCTGCCTGCTGTCGGCATCCTCAAACTGGAGTTCTCCCATGTATGAAGACGTTTTTTCTATGATTTTGTTGTATTGTCTGGCCTTGAAACGCATTTCGGTTTCGCGCATTACAAAGGCTGCTTTTTCGCCCGGCAATACAGAAAGCTCCGCAAGGTAGGAGAAAGCTTCGGCTGCATTGCTGTAACTTCCTGTCTGAGAATAGGATTGGGCAAGATAATACCAGGCTTTGGACTTATTGGATTCCGGATATTGGGCAATGAATTTTTCAAACGCATCCGCTGCTGCAGCATATTTTTCTGCAAGGAAAATCTGTTCGGCAGAATTGAACAGAAGCTGAGCCTTTTCTTCGGAGCCTTTAGGCAGAACCTTTTCCGAAGAAGCCAGAGATGAAATCCAGCTGTGGAATTCGTCCGGGTTGCCCTCCTGGTTGCACAGGTTCTGATAGGCGTTCATAGCCGCCTGGGTTTCTTCCTCAGACAGATTAGCCGTAGCCGCCCTCCGGTAGCAGTCTTTGGCCTTTGCATTGTTGGCGGAATTGGTGTAGAGCATTCCAAGCTCCATCAGGGCCTTGCCGTAGAAGAGGCTGTCGGCAGGGTTCTGGGTCAGGCGCAGGAGTGTTTTTTCTGCACCCTTGCTGTCTTTCTGCTGAATTTGGGCCCGCCCAAGTTCGTACAGAAGTTCCGTGAACTTTTCGCTACTTTTGTAAGAGTCTGAACTGTAGGCCTTAAGCACATCAATCTTCTTTTTGTTATTCCCCAGCAGGCCTTGGGCCAGAGCCTCCTGCAGAGGAGCGTAGAGTGTTGATCCGGCGTTCTTGGAAGCCACATCCGAGTACAATTGCTGTGCGGCCTTGAAATCTCTCTGCATGAACTTGCAGTCGGCCATTCTCAGCATGGCTTCCACACCGTATTCGCTCATTCCCACCATACCCGTGTATTTTGCAAAGTCTTTGTATGCTCCGTCTATGTCTTTGAGCCTGAGCCTGTCATAGCCGCTGTTGAAGAACGATGTCTTGTATTCGCCAGTCTGGGCGAAGGCCTTGTCTGCCTGCAGGCCTGTAAGAATATCCAGGGATTCTTCATACCTCTGCTGACGGAACAGGCTTTCTGCCAGCCAGTAAGCGGCAAGACCTGCAATCTGGGGGTTAATGTCTTTCTTCAGCGATGCTTCCCTGAGATATTCTTCGGCCGGAATGAACCTCCCTTCTTCCATCAGAGCCATGCCCTGGAAAAAGCCCGCCTTCTGTAGGTTGGAAAGGTCTGTTCCGGTAGGGGAGGCAATCTTTTCAAGTGCCTCTATAGCGTCCTGGAATTTATTGTCTTCCAAACATTTGGCAGCAATGTGCCCGTAGGTTTCGTCTTTCTTGTTGTCAGCAGGTGCATAGCTTTGCAGATATTGATAGAGCCTGTCTGCATTTCCCCAGAGTTCAAAACTGAGTTTGGCATAGTTGAAGAAGGCGTCTTCCTTAATCTGCTGGTTGAAATCCATCTGCGAGGCCTTCTGGAAAGCATCCGCGGCAGAAAGTTTGTCTTTCTCTTCTATCTTGCAGCGGGCAAGGCGGTAAAGGGCATTCTGGCTCAGCGAATCGTTATCGCCGAAGTTTATACATTCTTCAAACAGACGCTCTGCCTCTCTCCAGTTTCCCTGCTGGTAGGCCAGCATTCCGGAGTAGAAGTTGTCGGTTTTTGAAAGTTCTTTCTGGTCTGAATATATTCTGAAATAACGTTCGGCTTCCGAGGTTTTTCCGAGGGCGTCTGCGGATTCAGAAACTATCCTTGCCAGACGGGCCTTTTCTGCTCCTTCGTAAGAGTTTAAGTCCGAGGAATGTTCATATACATAGCCGTAATCCTTGAGCATGAAATGGCAGTCGGAGAGCATCATTGCCGCACTGGGGCTGCCCGACTCCTCAAAGTAGCCTATGGCATCGGCAAAATTGCCCTTGGTGTATTCGGAGTAGCCGAGCCAGTAGCGTGCCTGAGAGTAAAGGGAGCTCGTTTTGGGGATTTCCAGCAGATGGTTCTCAGCCTCTACGCTCCGGTTTTCTTTGCATAGGCATATACCCTTCTGAAGCAGGTAGCGTTGGCGGTCGGCAACTTCAATGTCAGTGGGTTGAAGGTCCTCCATAAGTACAAGGGCACGGCTGAAATCCCCGTCCGAAAAGTATAGCGAAGCCGCCTCAAACTTTATACTTGGGTTGAGCAGCGATGTGGGATATTTTCTGATGTAGCTGAAAGCCTGCCTCTGAGAGCCTTCCTGAGCAAGTTTCAGGGCGCACAGCAGGCTGTAACCTTCTGCCTGGCTGAGGTTTTGTTCAGAACTTCCGCCCTGAGATTTAATCCCTGAAGCAGCCCTTTGGAACAGCATCTGGGCGTTCTGATACATCTTATTGATATACAATTGTTTGGCTTCCTTCATATTCTCCTGCCAGCTCTGAGCCGAAAGGCAAAGTGGAGTAAAAATGAGAACTGCAGAAGCTATCGCTGAGAAAAATTTATTTTGTGCATGCATAAAGAATATCCAAATAACTTTCAAAAATAGTCTAAATCTGCGTATTTTTGTCTGAGAAAATTATGCCACAAAATATGTCTGACGGATTTGTAAGCGCAAATGCTCTCCCGCTGGTAAAGTTCGAGGGAGTGGATATAGTAAATGAAGACAACCTGATACTGTCTGACGTTACATTCAGTGTCGGCCGCGGAGAACTTGTCTATCTTGTAGGCAAGGTAGGCAGCGGCAAGAGTTCCATACTCAAGACCATAAATGCAGAACTTCCTGTAACAAAGGGCAAAGCAAGGGTAGGGGACTATGACCTAAGTAAACTCAAGGGCCGTCAGATTCCGTTCCTCCGCCGGAATATCGGCGTTGTGTTTCAGGATTTTCAGCTGCTTGCAGACCGCAGTGTGGAAGACAACCTGATGTTTGTACTCAAGGCAACTGGCTGGAAGGATGAGCAGAAGATGAAGGAACGCTGCATTCAGGTTCTGGAGATGGTGGACCTCAAAACCAAGGCCCACAAGATGCCGCACCAGCTTTCTGGCGGTGAGCAGCAGAGGGTTGCAATTGCCCGCTCCCTGCTCAACAGCCCCGATGTGGTGCTTGCCGACGAACCCACCGGCAACCTTGATTCCGAAACTGCTGACGGCATAATGGCACTTATGATGAAAATCCACCACGACTACCGCCCGGCAATAATAATAGTAACACACAACCGCATCATCATAGACCGCTACCCCGGGCGCGTGCTGCTGTGCAAAGACGGCCGCTGCAAGGAAGTTACGAACGAGGTAAATACCTTCAGGGCAGAAAACCTGAAGGAAGACATGCCCATGTAGGACCTCACAGGAAAACATTCAGCAGCACAGGAGTATGAAAAAGTTTCCGGCAAGAAACCGAAATATAATAGAATGGTTCAGGCAGAACGCCATATCTGAGCAGAGCGAGCTCCGCTTTGCCAATGCCTTTGAACTGATTGTGGCCGTAATTCTTTCTGCCCAGTGTACCGACAAGCGTGTGAACATGGTAACTCCAGCGCTCCTGAAGGCTTATCCGGACGCTGCGGCTATGAGCAAGGCCACGGAAAAAGACATATACGGCTACATAAAGTCTGTGTCTTACCCCAACAATAAAGCTTCTCATCTTCTTAAAATGAGCAAGATGCTGCTCAGCGATTTTGGCGGAACCGTACCGGACGGCATAGACGACCTGATGAAGCTCCCTGGCGTAGGGCGCAAGACCGCAAATGTTGTGGCTTCTATCTGCTACCTTAAGCCTGTAATTGCGGTAGATACGCATGTCTTCCGTGTGGCTCACCGGCTGGGGCTTTCTGCAGGAAAGACCCCGTATGAAGTGGAGCAGGATCTGGAAGCTCAGATACCCGAGGCCGACCGTGCCCGCGCCCACCACTGGCTGATACTGCACGGCCGATATGTATGCAAGGCCCAGAAGCCCGGCTGCAATGACTGCGGAGTCAGCCACCTCTGCCCAAAACTCCTGGAAGGAAGCAAACTTTGATGTCTGAATGAGCGCAACGGATTTTGACATAAGGATCAAGGAGTTTGCAGACTATCTGCGCCTGGAAAGGGGTCTGAGCAAAAATACAATATCTTCCTACTGCTCAGATCTCAGAATCTTTGCCGCATATCTTGCCTCTGGGGCAAGGCAGTCGTTTTACGATGTTTCAAAAGATGATGTTGACAGCTTTCTTGCGGAAAAATTTACCGCAGGTTCTTCGGCCCGTAGCCAGAGCCGTATGCTCAGCACTCTGAAGGCTTTCTACAGGTTCCTCAAGTTAGAAGGAGACCAGCAGGACAATCCGCTGGAAAGCACAGATAACCCAAAGATTACACGCCGCCTTCCGGATGTACTTTCCGTAGCCGAGGTAGAACGCATAATATCAACCTGCAACCTTTCTACCTACGAAGGCATAAGAAACAGGGCAATTCTGGAAATGCTCTATAGCTGTGGCCTGCGTGTGAGTGAACTTGTAAACCTCAGGATTTCAGATATTTTCTTTAAGGAACAATTTGTCCGTATTACAGGAAAGGGCAACAAGCAGCGTCTGGTTCCAATAGGAGACTATGCCGTTGCCGCAATAAACAGCTACATACCGGTACGTTGGGATTGCCTTGAACATGCAAAGGCTCTGGGCGGCTCTTCCCGTCAGAAATCCTCAGGTACAACGCTGGGCAAAAGCCGCAACTTTACAAAGATTTCAGAATCGGAAGAAACCCTGTTCCTCAACCGTCGCGGAGGAAAACTTACCAGAGTAATGGTGTTCAAGATTGTAAGGAAACATGCGCATCTTGCCGGCATCAAGAAAGACGTTCACCCGCATACCTTCCGCCACAGTTTTGCCACGCATCTGGTGGAAAACGGGGCAGATCTGCGGGCTGTGCAGGATATGCTGGGGCATGAAAGCATCCTTACTACAGAAATCTACACCCACGTCAGCTCAAAGCAGTGGATGAAGAACATCCTTGACCATCATCCTCGGCGATAACTGCACCTGATTCCCACTCGAATCACCCCATCTGTCATCATCATTATTCTTTTCTTGACATCTTAGTCCTCTCTGACCTTGCCACCGATCTGGACTCGGTCTTCAGAAACTTTGAGATGGAGTATTCCGCCTCTTGCAGAAGCTTGGTATGCAGTAAGTTCGGTCTTTGACAGCTTGTTTGCCCACAGCGGCCCGAGGGTGCAGTGGGCGCTTCCTGTAACAGGGTCTTCGTCTATGGCTTCCTTTGGGAAGAAGCATCGCGATGCAAAGTCATAGTTTGCAGTTGTGCTCTCCTGATCTGTGCGGAAAGATGATGTTATAAGCAGATTATGGGCTCTTGGCAGAGATGCAATCCTTTTGAAATCAGGCTTGAAGCCGATGACATCCTTTGCATCATCAAGAACTGCTACATAGTCGATCCCTTTCCAAATCTCTTTTACCCTGTTTCTTTCCAAGCTACTTCCGGAACCTGCAATTGCCTGCAGCACAGCTTCTGTCTCAGAAGCGTCCGTGACTTTTTCCAATCCATAGGCCGGGAAGTCCATTATCACCATGAAATCATCGCCGACGCATTTCCTCTTTATGTGCAGGTCTCCGCTCCGCGATTTAAAATGCAGGGTGACGGCTTCCTTGAAGTAATACTTGAATAAAACGTATGAAGTTGCAAGAGTGGCGTGTCCGCAAAGATCCACTTCGCATCCGGGAGTAAACCAACGGATGTGAAACTTAGGATGCAGGCGGTCTTGGCTGAGTATCATGCAGAAAGCCGTTTCCGACAAGTTGTTTTCCTTAGCAATCTGCTGCATCTGAGCATCGGACGGCCAGCACTGAAAACCTATAGGAGAAGCCTCCCGTGGTCCGTTGAGTATGCAGACGGCGGCAGGGTTTCCGGCAAAAGCGTCCTCGGCAAAAGCGTTTACAAGATACTGAGTCATTTCAACTGTCAACTATTCCCACTCGATTGTTGCAGGTGGTTTGGAAGAAATGTCGTAGCAGACGCGGTTTACGCCTTTTACTTTGTTTATTATCTGGTTAGATACCTTTGCAAGGAACTCGTAGGGGATGTGTACCCAGTCTGCCGTCATGCCGTCGTTGGAAATTACGGCCCTGAGGGCAATGGTGTATTCGTATGTGCGCTCATCTCCCATAACTCCTACGCTGCGTACCGGCAGAAGTATGGTTCCGGCCTGCCATATTGCATCGTACAGCGGAATCTGCGAGCTACCTTCTGCGTATGACAGACCATTGGATGCTGCCGGAAGGTCTGTCATATAGGTTCTGAGGTTGCTTATGAAGATGTGGTCCGCTTCCTTCAGGATATCGAGTTTTTCCTTTGTCACTTCGCCGAGGACCCTGATTCCCAGACCAGGGCCGGGGAACGGGTGGCGCGATATGAGTTGGCGTTTGATGCCCAGGGCCAGACCCGTGCGCCTGACTTCGTCTTTGAAGAGCGATCGCAGAGGCTCCACAATCTTGAGGTTCATCTTTTCCGGCAGGCCGCCCACGTTGTGGTGGCTCTTTATGGTTGCAGAAGGGCCTTTGACGCTGCTGCTTTCTATGACATCCGGGTAGATGGTGCCCTGGGCAAGCCATTTTGCTCCGGTAATTTTCTGAGCTTCAGCTTCAAACACATCTATGAAAGTTTTGCCTATGGCCTTGCGCTTGCCTTCAGGGTCTGAAATGCCCCTTAGGGCATCAAGAAAGCGGTCTGCGGCTCTTACTCCTGTAACGTTCAGGCCCATGTCCTGATATTGCAGAAGAACTTCTTCAAACTCGTTCTTGCGGAGCAGGCCGTTATCTACAAATATGCAGTGCAGGCGGCTTCCTATGGCTTTATTGAGCAGAACGGCGGCTACTGAAGAATCTACACCTCCGCTGAGGCCGAGTATGACTTCGTCCGTACCGAGTTTTTCTCTGAGGCTTTCTACCGTGCTTTCTATGAAGGATTCCGTAGTCCAGTCTCCTTTGCAGCCGCAGATACCCTTTACAAAGTTTCTCAGCATTGTTCCGCCGTACTGGGTGTGAAATACTTCCGGATGGAACTGGAAGGCATAAATCTTTTTCTCAGCGATTTTATAAGCCGCGTTGCAGACCGAAGCGGTGGAGGCTATCAGCTCTGCGCTGCGGGGCAGTTCCGTAATGGAATCGCCGTGGCTCATCCACACCTGAGATGTCTTTGGAACATCCTTGAATATAGGCTCGTCAATGTTGGCCACGGTAAGGGCGGCTCTTCCGTATTCTCTTGTGTCAGAGGCTTCTACGCTGCCACCATAGTTTTGGGCTATCAACTGGGCTCCGTAGCAGATTCCCAGAATGGGAACCTTGCCGGCATAATGGCTGAGGATAACGGAAGGACTCTTTTCATCCCTTACGGAAAACGGGCTTCCGGAAAGTATTATGCCCTTGACATCTGAAGGGATGATTCTTCCGTCTTCAAAAGGGAATTTGTTGAAAGGGTGGATTTCGCAATAGACATTCAGTTCCCTGACTCTTCTGCCTATAACCTGAGTTACCTGAGAACCGAAATCGAGTATTATAATTCTCTCCATAATCGGGAGCAAATATAGAGATTTTGAGATTTGATTTTACCGCGTCTTGCACTATATTTGCGGCCGTTATGCAAAATATAAGGAATATAGCCATTGTGGCCCATGTGGACCACGGCAAGACCACTCTTGTGGACAAAATGATAGCTCAGGCCAAAGTTACCAGGGAATCGGAAAAGAACCCCGGACAGTTGATTCTGGACAACAACGACCTGGAAAGGGAAAGAGGGATAACCATTCTGTCCAAAAATGTGAGCGTGCCGTACAAAGGTTACAAAATCAACATAATAGATACTCCCGGCCATGCAGATTTCGGAGGAGAGGTAGAGCGAGTCCTGAATATGGCGGACGGCGTGCTGCTGCTTGTAGATGCCTTTGAGGGATGTATGCCTCAGACAAGGTTCGTGCTCCAGAAGGCGCTGGAACTCGGCAAGAAGCCCCTTGTGGTAATCAACAAGGTTGACAAGCAGAACTGCCGGCCGGAGGAGGTCAACGATCAGGTATTTGAGTTGATGTTCAACCTGAACGCCAACGACGACCAGCTGGACTTCAAGACCGTTTACGGCTGTGCCAAGCAGGGGTGGATGAGCCTGGACTGGCGTAAGCCCACCACGGACCTTACAACCCTCATGGATCTTATCATCAGCGAAATACCAGCTCCGGAGCAGGATCTGGAAGGAACGCCTCAGATGCTGATATCTTCTTTGGAGTATTCTCCTTATGTGGGCAGGATAGCCGTAGGCAGGGTAAAGAGGGGAACGCTCCGTGCAGGCCAGGAAATCACCCTGTGTCACAGGGAGGGCACTCAGGTAAAGCAGAGAATCAAGGACCTGATGGTGTTCACCGGCATAGAAAAGACCAAGGCAGAGAAGGTTGAAAGCGGAGACATCTGTGCAGTGGTGGGCATAGAGGGTTTTGAAATCGGCGATACCATTGCCGATGCCGAAAACCCGGAGCCGCTGCCTCCGATTACCATAGACGAGCCTACAATGAGCATGCTCTTCTGCATCAACGATTCTCCGTTCTTCGGGCGAGACGGAAAATATGTTACATCGCGTCACCTTAAGGAAAGGCTTGAAAAAGAGCTGGAAAAGAACCTTGCCTTGAGGGTCAAGCCCGGAAAGACCTCGGATTCGTTCATAGTTTACGGCAGGGGTGTGCTGCATCTTTCCATCCTCATAGAAACCATGCGCCGCGAAGGCTTTGAGCTCCAGATTGGCCAGCCCAAGGTCATAGACAAGAACATCAACGGCGTAAGATGCGAGCCAATTGAACACCTTATTATAGATGTACCGGAAGAATTTGTCGGACGGGCAATAGAGATGACCACCCGCCGCAAGGGAGCCCTTCTGCACATGGACCATCGCGGAGACAGAGTACATCTTGACTTTGACATTCCCTCAAGAGGCATCATAGGTCTGAGGAGCAACCTCATTACAGCCACTTCCGGAGAGGCCATCATGGCTCACCGCTTCAAAGATTACGAGCCCTACAAGGGGGAGATAGAAAAGCGTACGAACGGTTCGCTGGTGGCTCTGGAAACCGGCCAGGCCATTGCCTATTCCATGTGGAAGCTTCTGGACAGGGGAAAATGGATAATAAACCCGGGAGACGAAGTTTATGGCGGACAGGTTGTGGGAGAATATACCCGTGCCATGGACCTGAATGTGAATGTCTGCATCAAAAAGAAACTTACAAACGTAAGAGCTTCGGGTTCAGACGAAAAGGCCGTGCTGCCACCGCCCATGCAGTTTACTTTGGAAGAAATGCTGGAATACATACAGGACGACGAGCTGGTGGAAGTTACACCCAAGCACCTGAGAATCCGTAAGATATATCTCGACGAAAACGAACGCAAGAGGCATAAGATGCAGGGCGGAGGTTTTTAAAACAGCCCCCGGCTTGCAAATTGTAAAAAAGTTTGTATATTTGCGCCCCCTATGGATTACAAGATTCACATAAGCGGACTTGCCCAAGGAAGTTACAGATACGAGTTTCCGGTTGGCGGAGACCTTTTCCGAGAGTATGAAAATCAGCAGATTAAAGATGCTGATATGAACATTGAGGTAGTAGTGGAAAAGGGCAGCGGATGGATGAATGCAAAGGTGAAAGGAAAGGGTACGGTAACCGTTGAATGTGACCGCTGTCTGGATGATCTGAACGTTCCCGTGGAGTTTGCCCAGAACCTTGCAATCCGCAGTGCGCACTTTGGGGAAGATGCAGAGGAATCGGATGAATACATAATAGTTGACCCTTCAGAAACGGAGGTTGACCTCAAGCAGTTCATCTACGATTACATCTGCATAAACCTTCCGCTTTCAAGGGTTCATCCAGACGGTGAATGCAACCCCAAGATGCTTGAAAGGCTGAGTTCCTTGCAGGCAGCCCAGGGGAGCGGACAGCAAGACAAAGACGTTTATTCTCCTTTCAGCGGCTTGAAAGAGTTTCTGGAAAAGAGAGATAAAGACTAGATATTAAATTTTAAAAATTATAAGAAATGGCACATCCTAAACACAAGATCTCCAAACAGAGGAGAGACAAGAGGAGAACTCACGACAAGGCAGAGCTGCCAACACTGGCTACTTGCTCCAATTGCGGTGCTACCGTAATGTATCATCATGTATGCCCTGAGTGCGGCTACTATCGTGGAAGGCTCGTTATTGCAAAGGAAAATGCTCAGTAAGCCAAGAGCCATAATAACCGGTATTGAGGCTTACATTCCTGAGTATGTACTCACCAATGCAGAGCTTGCAACCATGGTGGATACCTCGGACGAATGGATAATGTCCAGGATCGGCATCAGGGAAAGGCATATACTCAAGGAAGACGGTCTCGGTACTTCGTTTATGGGTTCCATAGCGGTACAGAGGCTTCTGGAGGCAACCCATACAGATCCGTCTGAGGTTCAGATGCTGGTCTGCCATACTGTTACCCCCGATATGGTCTTTACCGCCACCTCCAACATCATCTGCGATAAATGCGGAATCAAGAATGCCTGGGGGTTTGACACCAACGCCGGATGCAGCGGTTTCCTATTCACATTTGAAACTGTCCGCCGTTTCATAGAAACCGGCGAATACAAGAAAATTGTGATTGTTACCGGTGAGAGAATGAGCAGTATTGTGGATTATTCAGACCGTTCCACCTGCCCTATCTTCGGCGATGCGGCAGTTGCATTGATGATAGAGCCCAGCCAGGACGAAAGCCTTGGATTCCAAGACTCCATCCTCCATGTTGACGGCATTGGCAGAAGGCATCTCTACCAGACCGCCGGCGGAAGCCTCTACCCTGCAAGCCACAAGAATGTGGACCGCCACATGCACTTCATCCATCAGGAGGGGCAGGGCGTGTTCAAACATGCAGTGGTAAAGATGGCAGACGTGTCTGAGGAAATGATGAAGCGTCACGGTCTTACCGCCGACGACATCTCATTCCTGGTTCCTCATCAGGCAAACCTGAGAATCATAGATGCAACAGCGCACCGTATGGGGCTCAGCAAAGACAAGGTGCTCATAAACATAGACCGTTTCGGCAATACCGCCGGAACATCCATACCGCTTACACTCTGGGATTTCAAGAGCAGGTTTAAGAAAGGCGACAACCTGATTCTGAGTGCTTTCGGAGCAGGATTTACCTGGGGAAGCATATTCTACAGGTGGGCATACTAAGAGCAGAAAGGTTTGGTCCTATAGTTCAACGGATAGAACGGAAGTTTCCTAAACTTCAAATCTGGGTTCGATTCCCGGTGGGACTACTAAAGGTTGAAGGAGGTTTATTGGTTAAGGCCTTCGTTGAAGCCAGCCATAAAGACCGTCCAGTTTGATATTAACTGCAGGATGAACCAAGCGGCTGCGGCTGTTACCGCCAGCCAGATGATCTGCCTGCGGTTTTCTTTTACAAATCTTGCTGCCTTCATCCATAGGCTTTTCTCAGAGGTTTCATTTTTCTTTTCCATAACTTTTTGTCTTAATACAGTTCATAATCAAGTAGCGCAAGTTATCGGTGAACAAGAAAAAGAGGATGCATAAGCGTAAATAAATTATGCTGCTACTTAAGATTTTGTTAAATGTGGAAAAGTAAATGCTTCAATAGTTGAAAAATCGGAATTTTTCTTTACTTTTGCCGCTCGTATAATCAAATTATTTCAAACGATGTCAGACGTTAAACGAGTTTACCGCTTTGGCGGTATAAATGCCGATGGTGACGGCTCTATGCGTAACCTCCTGGGAGGTAAGGGCGCCAACCTTGCAGAAATGTGCAAACTTGGAATCCCTGTTCCGGCAGGTTTTACTATCACTACAGACACTTGCAATGAATATTATGATCTTGGATGTAAATTCCCTGAAGGGCTTGAGGCTGAGGTTAATGCAGCTCTTGCCGCTACTGAGGAGATAATGGGCCGCAAGTTTGGCGACCCCAAGAATCCTCTGTTGGTTTCGTGCCGTAGCGGTGCAAGGAGTTCAATGCCTGGTATGATGGAGACCGTTCTCAACATAGGTCTTTGCTCAGAAACCATTCCTGGACTCATTGAGGCAACCAAGAATCCGAGGTTCGTTTATGATGCATACAGGCGTCTGATTATGATGTACTCTGACGTTGTTATGGAAAAGGCAGAAGGCATTGAGCCCGCTGACGGTCAAGGAATTCGCCAGCAGCTGGACCGTATGCTTGCAAAAGTTAAGTCTGAAAAGGGCTATGCTTCCGACACTGACCTTACCGAGGAAGACCTGAAGGTACTCTGCGAAGACTTCAAAGTAAGGGTACGCCAGGAACTTGGCAAACCTTTCCCGGACAATGCAAAGGATCAGCTCTGGGGCGGCATTGCCGCCGTTCTCAAATCTTGGAACGGAAAGAGAGCCGTGGCTTACAGAAAGATAGAAGGAATTCCTGATACTTGGGGTACCGCCGTTTCTGTACAGAGCATGGTATTCGGTAACATGGGCGAGAATTCTGCAACCGGAGTTGCATTCTCACGTAACCCTGCAACCGGCGAAAACAAGTTCTATGGCGAGTGGCTCATAAACGCTCAGGGTGAGGATGTTGTAGCCGGTATCCGTACACCTAACCCTCTGAACGATGCAACCAAGAGCGAGCACAACCAGCATCTGCTTTCATTGGAAAAGGCTATGCCCGATGTTTACGAGCAGCTCAACACCATACAGCATAATCTGGAGCAGCACTTCCACGATATGCAGGACCTTGAGTTCACAATTCAGGACGGTAAACTCTGGATGCTCCAGTGCCGTGTTGGCAAGAGAACCGGTATGGCTGCCTTGAATATGGCAATGGATATGCTTGCCGAAGGTCTCATAGATGAAAAGACAGCAGTTATGAGAGTTGCTCCTAAGCAGCTCGATGAAATCCTGCACCCGATACTCAATGCTGTTGAGGAAAAGAAATTCAAGCCTATAGCTCAGGGCCTTCCTGCAGGACCTGGCGGTTCCGTAGGACGCATAGTATTTACTCCGGAGGCCGCCGTGGAGGCTGCAAAGAGAAAGGAGAAGGTCATTCTCGTACGCGAGGAAACCAACCCCGAGGATGTTGAGGGTATGAGAGCTGCCGACGGCCTTCTGACCGCCCGCGGAGGTATGACCTCACACGCTGCCCTGGTGGCAAGAGGATGGGGCAAGTGCTGCATCGTAGGATGCGACGCCGTTCACATCAATATGCTCACCAAGACCATGACCATTGGCGATAAGGCTTACAAGGAAGGTGATGTATTCTCCCTCAACGGAATCCGCGGACTGGTTTATGACCAGCCGGTTCCTACCATGAACGCTTCCGAGAACAAGAGCTTCATAGACTATATGAAGATTGTTGACAAGTACAGGGTTCTGGGTGTAAGAACCAACGCCGACAACCCCGATGATGCACAGATGGCACTCAACTTTGGAGCAGAGGGAATTGGTCTGTTCCGTATAGAGCACATGTTCTACGGAAAGAACTCAGAGGAACCTCTTTCCAAACTCCGTAAGATGATTCTTTCCAACACTCCGGCCGAAAGAAGGCTTGCACTGGACGAACTGGAACCATACGTAACCGCTTCGGTAAGAGAAACCATGAAGGTTATGAACGGCAAGCCAGTTACCTTCCGTCTGCTCGATCCGCCTTTGCATGAATTTGTTCCCCAGAGTGCAGAAAAGCGTCAGGAACTTGCAAACGCTCTCAACATTTCAGCAGAGGATGTTAAGAAGAGGGGAGAGGCATTGCACGAGGTTAACCCTATGATGGGCCATCGCGGAGTAAGACTCGGTATATCTTATCCTGAGATTTCTGAGATGCAGTTCAGAGCAATCTTTACAGCTACTGCTCAGTTGATTAAGGAGGGATACGATCCTCAGCCTGAGATTATGATTCCTGTAACCATTTCTTACAAGGAGCTCAACGACCAGAAGGCCATCTGCGAGGCTGCTTACGACCAGGTATTCCAGAAGTACGGAATTGAAATCAAGTACACCTTCGGAACCATGATTGAGATACCAAGGGCAGCCATCATGGCAGACCGTATGGCAAGAACTGCACAGTTCTTCTCATTCGGAACCAATGACCTTACTCAGATGACATTCGGTTTCTCAAGAGACGATGTCGGAGGCTTCATGCAAGACTACATCAACAAGAAGATTATTGCTGCTGACCCGTTCCAGAGCATTGACCCTCACTCAGTTGGAAAGCTTGTAGAAATGGGCGTACAGAAGGGTAGGTCAACCAACCCCAACCTCAAGTGCGGTGTATGCGGAGAGCACGGCGGGGACCCTGCATCCGTAGAACTCTTCCACAAGTTCGGAATGAACTACGTATCCTGCAGTCCGTTCCGCGTTCCTATCGCCCGCCTTGCCGCCGCCCAGGCCGCCGTCGAGGAATAGACGAAAAATGCTGAAAATTAGCTACATAAAGGGCAAGTATCTGGGAAACAGGTACTTGCCCTTAATTTTTTGTACACATTCTGCATGTTCCAAATGCAGAATAAGTTGCCAAAAATGGGGCAAATGTTTCCCAAATTTCACGTTTGTGTTTCCCAAAGCATTTGAATGTTTCCCAAAAATCGGCGCGTGTTTCCCAAAAAAATATCGATGTTTTCCAGATTTCAGTTCCACACTTATTCGATTTCAAAAGGCAATCAAGTACATAATAATAACATTAAATTAATTTTCAGCAATGGCAACACTAAAAGCAATCGTAAAGTCAAAGATGAAGAACGGGATGTACAATGTTTACATCCGCTTCACTCACAACAGACAGTTCTCCTACCTGAGAACTTCTTGGATGGTTAATGACAAGGGACTAAGTGATGACAAGAAAGACATTATTGATCCTTTCGTCATTCAACAGACTTCTATCTTGATTGAGAAGTTCTACACTATCCTCAATCAAGTTGACACGTCTAACTGGACAGCCAATGAACTGTTAACCTATGTTTCGGACTTCGGAAAGGATATGTCTTTCTCTGACTATGCGAGAAATCACATTGACAAGATGATTAAGAGAGGACAAGAACGTACCTCTCGCAACTATAAGTGGGCGTTGCAGCACATGGAGAAATTTGCCGAGACAGACAATCTCA
>CALBPX010000055.1 GCA_937899055.1 uncultured Bacteroidales bacterium | reverse complement strand
ATCCGCCTGTCTCTGTAGTGTCTGAATATCCTCCCAGGTATGTCCTAACCAGATGGGTCTTCTCGTATTCATCCGTGAATGTGGCCACGGTCTTTCCGTCGGGGTCGGTAGTCACTGCCTTGAAGAGAGCCCCGTCCGGGAAATATCCCCGGTTGACGATATTTCCGTCTTCGTACAGGAGACTGGGGATTTTGTCCGAAGCCTTGCTTATCCCGTAGGCGTTGGAGAGGAACCTTCCCGTTGCATCCGTCCGGGGCTTCTGGATTCCGTTCTGTGTCTGGGTGAGTGAAGGTGCGTTTCGGAAAACCTGACCTTGCGCATACTGGACAATCGGCCTGCCTGTTGCCGCTTCAGGCAAGGTCTCGGTGTAAGGATAATCTTCTGTGGTTCCGTAGAGGGTGTGGTAGTAGTTCTGCTGCTTTGTGGCAGTATTTGTATCGTAGTTCTCCGTGGCCTGGGTGGATATGTACGGCAGGTATTCCCTGAGCTGCTGACCCATAGGGTCGTATTCTACCGGAGTAACTATGTTCTTTTTTGCGTTTGCGCTGGCACCAATCTGTACCGTCTGCTTGGGCTGCCCGAGGCCGTTGTAGAAGACGATGTCCACGATGGAATCGTTAGGTGTGTAGGGGTCGTCTCCGATGTATGTTGCTTTCCTTATCCAGTTGGTCAGAGGTTCGCTGTCCTGCCCTGCCGTGTTTGGAGTATGGTCTATGAGCGGTTCCGTCTGCGGAAACCTTTCATCAGGCCATTCGGGGAACAGAGGGAGCCGGTCTGTGCCTTTCGCCTGATTTACGGTTATCTGGAGAGCACTTCCGGTTGAAAGTGGAAAGTTCAGGTAAATTGTTCTGCCGGCCGCCTTTGTCTGGTCATCAGTGGAAAAGGTGTTGTCGTTAGGGAGTATCTGCAGTGTGAAGTCCCACCACATCTGCGAGTTGTTTGTGGAGGCAGACGTAAAAGTCATCAGGGTGTCGGCCTGTATCTGCACCAGACAGGAGTTCAGGTATTCCAGGTCTGTCATTCCCGAGTTTGGATCAACCGGGTCATAGTATGCGGCGAATGTGACGCTGCCTCCTTCGGCCGGAAAGGAATATGACAGTTCTGACGTGTACTGCTGGTTGAGCTTTTCCATGGGCATTGACACGTTGATCGTGATTATCTGCTCAATAGGCCCCGGCGGATTATGACCTTTCAGTTCGTTCTGTGCTGCCGTTTTAACCGGAGCAGTCAGCAATGCACAAAATGATATGAGTAAGAATGCGCACTTTTTCCACACAATGCCTTTCAGACGGCAACCGCTGTTATTTCTGAATATGTCGGATGTTCCGTTCATCGCATTATGCGAGTATTATACTTGTGAATAATTTCTTCAAAGATAATAAATGGTTTAATAAGATAAGTTGTTATATTTGCTCCTTTAGAAATCAATCAAACATTTGTTTAAAATTTATATGAAGTTATTTGCTAAAATTTCAGCTTTCTGCCTTGCAGTGCTCATTGTGGCATCTGTGATGTCATCCTGCAGGAAAGAGTACACGACCATCAAGGGCGATCCTACAAACACAAGGATTTACACTCTTGACAACGGACTTACCGTCTATCTTACTCCAACAAACAAGGAGCCTAGGATTCAGACTTATATTGCAGTAAGAGTGGGAAGCAAGAACGACCCTTCCGAAACAACAGGCCTGTCTCACTACCTTGAGCACATCATGTTCAAGGGTACTAAGAGCTATGGTACTACCAACTACGAGGCTGAGAAGCCTTATCTGGATCAGATCTGCCAAGAGTTTGAAAAGTACCGTACCCTGACCGATCCTGAAGAGAGGAAGGCTCAGTACGCCAAGATAGACTCCATATCTTATGCCGCTTCCGAGTATTTTATAGGTAACGAGTATGACAAGATCATGGCTCAGCTGGGAGCACAGGGGTCCAATGCCTTTACATCATTTGACATGACCGTTTATACGGAGGATATTCCTTCCAATCAGGTGGAGGCTTGGGCAAAGATTCAGTCTGACCGTTTCAAGAATATGGTAATCAGAGGATTCCATACAGAGCTTGAGGCTGTTTACGAGGAGTGCAACCTTGGTCTTTCCAGCGATGGCGGAAATGCCGTGGATACTCTGCTGTTTGCAATGTTTGACAAGCATCCTTACGGCGAGCAGACCACCATAGGAACTCAGGAGCACCTGAAGAACCCTTCAATCGTGAACATTCAGAAGCATTTTGACAATTTCTATGTTCCCAACAACGTGGCCATCTGCATGGCCGGCGATTTCAATCCGGACAAGGTGATAGCTACAATCAAGAAGTACTTTGGAGACTGGAAGAAGAACGACAGCCTCAAACTTCTGGAATTTGAGGATGAGGATCCTATAGACGGGCATATAGAAAAGACCGTCTATGGTCTGGAGTCTCCGTTTGTACAGATGGGCTGGAGATTCGCCTCTGCCTACAAGAGCGGAAGAGAGGGTCTGAACTATACCGAGGACACTCTGTACATACTCTCCAACATCCTCCACAACCGCGCCGGTGCCGGCCTTATTGACCAGGATGTCAACCGTCCTCAGAAGACTTTGGGAGCAGCCGCATACAGCTATACTCTCAGCGATTACATCATATTCTTCCTGGAATGTGAACCAAGGGAAGGCCAGAGCCTGGAAGAGGCAAAGGCTATCGTGATGGAAGAAATTGAGAAGGTTAAGAGGGGTGACTTTGATTCAACCATGCTGACCTCCATACTCAACAACTTCCGCCGTCAGCAGATGCAGGCTCAGGATTCCTACAGGGCCTTGGCTTCGTGGCAGTACCATGCCTTCATCAACCATCTGCCTTGGGACTTTGTAATAGGAGAAGCAGACCGCCTGGCCAAGATAACCAAGGAAGATGTTGTTGCTTTTGCCAACCGTCATTTCGGAGACAATTATGTACAGGTTAACAAGGTTCAGGGTCCTCAGGTAGGTATAAAGAAGCTTGAGAAGCCGGCTATTACGGCTATCCGCACCAACAGAGACACTTCCAGCCAGTTCCTCCGCGATATGGAAACTCTTGCAAACTCAGCAGCTCCGATTCAGCCTGTATTCCTGGACTTTACCAAGGATATGTCATGTGAGAGCCTTTCCAACGGTATGGATTTCTACTACAAGCACAACGACGACAACCAACTCTTCAACCTTGCATATTACTTCACCAACGGAAGCAACGACAACCGGATACTGCCTTACGCCCTGTCTTATGTTCAGGCCCTGGGTACAGATTCTCTGAGCGCAGACCAGATCCGTTCCAAGTTCTACAACCTGGCTTGCTCATTCTATGCCTCTGCCGGTGCAAATGACGTGACAGTTGCGCTTTCGGGCCTTGGCGCTTCTATGGATGAGGCAAGTGAGCTTCTGGAGAATTTCCTGGCCAATATCAAGGGCGACGAGGACCTTCTTCAGATGATGAAGCAGAACTGGATACTTGAGAAAATGAACGCCAAGACCAGCAAGAACTCCAACGAGAACGCTGTTCTGATGTATGCAATATATGGTCCTGAGAACCCTGTAACCTCTGACTTGAAGCCTGCCCAGATAGCAGCCCTTACTTCAGATCAGCTGATAGCAACCGTAAAGGATATGCTCGCACACAGGCATACTGTGGTTTATTACGGTCCTGTTTCCAAGGAAGATATGCTCCAGAAGCTTCCTCAGATGCACAAGGTTGCAGAAAATATGGCAGAGTTCGGTCCAAGCAAGCTTTTCAAGGCCTGGACTACCCAGACTCCTTGCCTTTACCTTGCTCCTTACAAGGCCAACCAGATTAACATGTACAAGGTAACCTCTTACGACGATGCCGAATATGAACCGTCAAACGACGCTCTTGTAAACCTCTATGACATCTACTTCGGATCCGGTATGAGCTCCATCGTCTTCCAGGATATCCGCGAGGCCAAGGGTCTTGCCTACCATGCAAGTGCCCGTACCAGCCTGCCTGCCCGCAAGGGAGAAATTCCGTTCTACACTGCAAGGGTATATACCCAGAACGACAAGATGATAGATGCCATGACCGCTATGGACGAAATCCTGACCGATATGCCGGCAAACCAGAAGTCCTTTGATGTTGCCAAGTCCAATGCGGTTCAGAATCTTGCAACCCGCCGCTATAACGGTGCAAATGTAATATGGCACTACATGGCTCTTAAGGAAAAGGGTGTGGATCTGGATTACGACAGGCAGGTTTACGAAAAGATATCGAACCTCAACCTCGATGACATAGTATCTTACCAGCAGGCTTACATAAAGAACCGTCCGTACGTTACCGGTATTCTTGGCAATCCTTCCGAACTGAATCTGACAGGTATTGCTCCGGCCTATGGTAAAGTGGTAATACTCAGAACGGAAGATATATTCGGCTACTAGCATTGGAAATGATATTCTGTCCGATTTTGAAATTGGACCGGATTTTGTATCTTTGCGCCCTAAAGAAACAATAACAACTAAACTAATACGATTATGGCTCACAAAATTACTACTGATTGCGCAGCATGCGGAACTTGCCAGGGCGAGTGCCCTATGGGTGCTATCTCAGCAGGTGACATCTACGTTATCGATCCAGGTCTTTGCACCGATTGCGGTACTTGCGCAAGCGTTTGCCCTATGGGTGCCATCGTTCAGGAATAATCATCAATAACCTGATACAGACTCAAGGAAGCTCGGCAGTGCCGGGCTTCTTTGTTTTATTTTAAGTGGGCAAACAATCGCTCAGATATTGAGAAAATGATTAAATTTGTAGGTTGCATTAAATAAAAAGTTTATATGGGATCATTAGCGAATGTACTTAAGAAGGTCTTCGGCTCTAAGGAAGACAGGGATATGAAGGCTATAAAGCCTGTTTTGGCCGAAGTTCTCAAGGAATATGACAGGATAGACAAATTTACCGACAACCAGCTCAGGGCTGAAAGCCAGAGGATTAAGGGCGTCATCCGCAATCGTTTGGCGGAAGATGTAGAGAAGCGTGCACAGGTTAAGGCCCAGCTTGAGGATGTGAATATAGAAACCCGTGAGAAGGAAAGGCTTGCCTCCGAGGACGACAGGCTCAAGAAGAAGATTAACGAAGAAGTGGAGGTTGTGCTGAACGAAGTTCTGCCTACGGCCTTTGCAATAATGAAATCCACTGCCCGCAGGTTCAAGGAGCATGAGGTCATAAAAGTGGATGCAACCGATTTTGACAAGGACCTCAGCACCAGATTTGATTATGTTGAAATAGACGGAGATACTGCTGTTTGGCACAACAACTGGGTGGCCGGCGGAAACCGTATGACATGGGACATGGTGCACTATGACGTGCAGCTGATCGGAGGTATTGCCCTGCATCAGGGGAAGATTGCCGAAATGGCTACAGGTGAAGGAAAAACCTTGGTTGCAACACTTCCGGTATTCCTGAACGCCCTTGCAGGTTTTGGAGTTCACATGGTAACCGTGAACGATTATCTGGCAAAGCGTGACTCCGAGTGGATGGGGCCTCTGTATCAGTTCCACGGCCTCAGCGTAGATTGCATAGACAAGCATGAGCCCAACTCTGAAGCCAGGAAGAAGGCCTATCTGTGCGATGTAACCTTTGGAACCAACAACGAGTTTGGTTTTGACTATCTCCGCGATAACATGGCGGTTGGTTTGGAAGATCTGGTACAGAGGGAGCACCATTATGCAATTGTAGATGAGGTGGACTCCGTGCTCATAGACGATGCCCGTACGCCTCTGATCATTTCAGGCCCGGTTCCAAAGGGCGAAGACCAGCAGTATGAAGAATACCGCCCGTATGTGGAGAGGCTCTATAATCTTCAGCGTCAGGAAGCTACAAAATACCTTAACGAAGCCAAGAGGCTCATTGCAGCCGGCAACGAAAAGGAGGGCGGAATGGCTCTGCTGAGGGCCCACAAGGCACTTCCGAAGTACAATCCGCTCATCAAGTTCCTCAGCGAACAGGGTATGAAGCAGCTTTTGCAGGCAACCAACAACTTTTATATGCAGAACCAGAGCAAAGAGATGCATGTTGTTACCGATCCGCTGTATTTTGTGATTGACGAGCAGGAAAAATCCGTGGAGATGACCGACAAGGGAAACGAGTACATTGCAACTCTGGTAAGCGATCCGAAGTTCTTTGTGCTTCCGGATGTGGGTATGGAAGTTGCCGAAATTGAGAAGAAGGACTTGCCCGCAGACGAAAAGCAGGCTGCAAAGGACCAGCTTGTTGCGGACTATGCAATAAAGGCCGAAAGGGTACATACCGTAACCCAGCTTCTTAAGGCATACACAATGTTTGAGAAGGATGTGGATTACGTTATCATGGATAACAAGATCAAGATTGTAGATGAGCAGACCGGCCGTATCATGGAAGGCCGCCGCTGGAGCGACGGACTCCATCAGGCTGTTGAGGCTAAGGAGAACGTAAAGGTTGAAGCAGCAACCCAGACATTTGCCACAATCACTCTTCAGAACTATTTCAGGATGTACCACAAGCTGGCCGGTATGACAGGAACCGCATCAACCGAGGCCGGCGAGTTCTGGTCTATCTACAAGCTGGATGTGATGACCATCCCCACCAACAAGCCGGTTGTCAGGGTGGACGCAGAGGATCTCATCTACAAAACCCGTAAAGACAAGTTCAACGCAGTAATAGACAGGATAACCGAACTTCGCAAGCAGGGCCGTCCGGTACTTGTGGGTACAACATCCGTAGAGATTTCGGAAATGCTGAGCAAATCGCTGAGCCTCAGGAGGATTCCTCACAGTGTCCTGAATGCCAAGCTCCATGCCAAGGAGGCCGATATCGTGGCTCAGGCAGGTCAGGCCGGAACGGTTACCATTGCAACCAACATGGCCGGCCGAGGCACGGACATCAAGCTCGGGCCCGGAGTTGTGGAGGCCGGCGGCCTTGCCATCATAGGAACCGAAAGACACGACAGCCGCCGTGTGGATCGCCAGCTCAGAGGCCGTGCCGGAAGGCAGGGAGACCCGGGGTCGTCAGAGTTCTATGTTTCGTTGGAAGACAACCTGATGAGGCTCTTTGGTGCAGACAGGATAGCCAAGCTTGTTGACCGCATGGGAATGAAGGACGGAGAAGTTCTGCAGCACAAATGGCTCTCGTCTTCAGTTGAAAGGGCCCAGAAGAAGGTGGAGGAGAACAACTTTGGTATCCGTAAGAGACTTTTGGAGTATGACGATGTAATGAATACTCAGCGAACGGTAATCTATGCCAGAAGGAACAATGCCCTCAACGGAGAAAGGATGGATGTGGACCTTCAGAACATGATTGCAGATTTTGCCGAGGCTCTGGCTTCCAGGAAAGACGATTACGACTATGAAGGCTTCAAGCTTGAGATGATCAAGCAGGTTTCCATAGACCCGGATTTTGACGAGCAGTTCTTCCGCAACTGTACCAAAAACCAGATGAGCGACCTTCTGGAAAATGCTATCGCTGAGATAATTGAAAGAAGGGGAGAAACTCTTGTGACCAAGACCTATCCGATAGTTGAAAAGGTTTATCAGACTCAGGCTGCAGCATACCAGAATGTAGCCATTCCTATTACCGACGGTCAGAAAGTTCTGCAGCTGATTATCAACATGAAAAAGGCCATTGACACCGAGGGCAAGGAAATCCAGAAGGCTCTGGTGCGCAATGTAACCCTGATTAAGATTGACGAACACTGGAAGCAGCATCTGAGAGATATGGACGACCTGAAGCAGAGCGTCCAGAATGCCACCTACGAGCAGAAAGACCCGCTGGTTATCTACAAGTTCGAGGGCTACGAACTCTTCTCCGGCGTAATTGAAAGCATAAGCCGCGATGTGATATCGTTCCTTGTAAGGGCTCAGGTAGCCCTGCGTGAAGACAACGACGCACAGCTCCGTCAGGAGGCCCGCCGCAGGAAGACCGATATGAGCCGTATGAGCATGCATCGCAACGACGGTTCTGCAGAAGCTGCCGCAGCCGCCGGAAGGCAGGAGCGGAGCAACCAGCCGGTACATGTGGAAAAGAAGGTGGGCAGAAACGACCCTTGCCCTTGCGGAAGCGGCAAGAAGTTTAAGAACTGCCATGGCAAAGGGCTGGCTTAAAGGTCTTTGAGGATTATTTATGCACTTAAAACAAGATTTTATGCAATACGATATAATAGTTATAGGTTCCGGCCCGGGGGGCTATGTTGCTGCAGTTAAGGCCGCCCAGTACGGTTTCAATGTGGCCGTTGTAGAAAAGGCTGAAATCGGAGGAATCTGCCTCAACTGGGGCTGTATTCCAACCAAGGCTCTGCTCAAATCGGCAGAGACATTCCAGGCTTTCAAGCATCTGGCATCTTACGGCATTTCCTTTGACGGTGACAATATCGCCGATCCTGAGAGAACTAAAGACCTCAGGGCCGATGTAGCAAAGATTGTTGAAAGGGAAAGGGGAGTTGCGGACAAGATGCGCAAGGGTGTGGAATTCCTTTTCAAGAAAAACAAGATTACGGTAGTTAACGGCAAGGCCAGGATAACCGGCCCTCACACGGTTGCCGTGGAATGTCAGAATTTGTACGGCGGACAAGGTTGCGGCCACAAGCCGGAAGACGGAAACTGTACGCTGGAAGGAAAGTACATCATCATAGCCACAGGTGCTCATCCCAAAGCCCTGCCTTTTGCTCCTTTTGACGGCGAAAAAATCATATCCTACAAGAACGCCCTGGTTCCTAAGACTTTGCCTAAGTCTTTGGCAGTCATAGGCTCAGGAGCCATAGGCAGCGAACTTGCATATTTCTATCATGCCATGGGCAGCCAGGTTCATCTGATAGAATTCCTGGACCGCATAGTTCCGCTTGAGGACGACGATGTGAGTGCCCAGCTGAGCCGCTCGTTCCGCAAGGAAGGAATGAAGGTTATGGTAAGCACCAAGGTTTGCGGTGTGGATATAGACAAAGAAGCCAGGCTTGAAGACGGCACCCCTGATCCTGAGAATGTAACCGTAACGGTGGAGAGCAAGAAAGGCGAGGAGAAGATAAAGGTGGAAAGAGTTCTCTGTGCGGTTGGCGTTGCCCCAAACACCGATGATCTTGGCCTTGAGAATGTTGGCATTACCACAGACCGCGGAAAGATAAGCGTCAATGCCTTCTATCATACGGGCGTTGCAGACATCTATGCAATAGGCGATGTGATTCCTACGCCTGCTCTGGCGCACATGGCTTCCGCTGAGGCAGTTGCCTGCATAGAACATATCGCTGAGGATGAAGGAAAGAAAGATGCGGAAGGCCGTCCTGCCAAATTCCATCCTATAATTTATGACCATATTCCGGGTGCAACCTACACTACGCCCCAGATTGCATCCTGCGGGCTTAACGAAAGAAAGGCCAAGGAGTTGGGCATAAACTACAAGGTAGGCAAGTTCATGTTCACCGCTTCCGGAAAGGCAACCGCTGCCGGCAAGACAGACGGTTTTGTAAAACTCATCAGCGATGCCGATACAGACAAGCTCCTTGGATTTCACCTGATTGGGGCGGATGTAACCGAAATCATAGGCGGAATGGTTCTGGCACTGGACCTTGGCGCAACTGCTGAGCAGGTCCGGAACACGGTTTTCCCTCATCCTACAATGAGCGAAGCCATCCGCGATGCTGCCGAAGCGCTGTAACGGTAAGATTTGCTATATTTGCAGATACCCGAGGGGTTAGCTCAGTTGGTTCAGAGCGCTTGCTTGACAGGCAAGAGGCCAGCGGTTCAAGTCCGCTACTCCTCACCAAACAGTAAGGACATATCTTTTTCAAGGAGTTTCTTGGCCTTGAGTCTGGGGATGAACTCCCAGCCGCCTATAGTGTTTCTTTCAGATATGGCGTCCTGAGTAACAGACTTGTTTTCAGTCAGATATCTGTAAATCATATTACGGTATTCGGGATAGCGTGCAACTATTCTTTCATCTATCCTGTCTGTATTTACGCCGGCCTTGTCCAGAAGATTTCCGCCTCCGCTGGCCCGGTATGAAGTAACGGCAACCTTGTACTCCCTGCCTGTTTCAAACGGTTTTCCGTCTGCCATGGAAAGAATCCTTATCCTTTCTCCGGCCGGCTTGTCTATGTCAACCGTGTAGAACAGCCCGGCAACTGAGTCAAAGTTGTAGGAACGGTTCACGAATGACCATCTTTTCTGATTGTTTCTGGGATCGTCTGTCTGCTGTATCCTAAGCAGGTGGTCCGTGGAGTCTGTTGTAATCCACAGGTCGTAAGACTGCTCCAGATAATCCTTTATTTCCTTGCCGGTCATCTTTATCACATAGAGCTGGTTTTCATACGGATAGATTGTAAACAGATCGTTGAACACAATCTGACCGGCCAAAATGGTTTTGTCGTAGGTAAGTGGTGCTGCTATGGAAAGTTCGGCGTCTGTCATCTTGAGGCCTATGGTGTGTATGAAATTCATGTAGCTCGACATTCCGGTGTAGGCACTGCGGGTTGCCATATCCTTGTCCAGATATCCTACGGGAGAGAGCGTAAACTCCTTGACTTTCAGAAAATCGGGCCTGAAGAAATTCCGCATGACCGTGTCGGCGTCTTTTTCATCTACCGGAATGTTGCTGGCACTGAGTTTTTTGGAAACAACCTTTCCGTCTTTTACCGTAACGGTAACGGAGCCGTGCCCAACATTTTTTGCATGGCTGCCCGTATTAATGAGGCAGATACTGTCATTCTCAGCGATATAAGGGCGGTGGTTGTGGGAACAAACAAGAAAATCCACACCTCTGAGGCTCTTGTAAAGATCCAGCCCCTGGCTTTCCAATATGGTGCCGTCTCCTTCTCCGGTTCCGGAATGGACTGCAACTATCACTATATGGGGCTCTTCCTTTTTACGGATCTTGTCCACATCCTGCTGGACCAGAGGAATCAGGCTCTTGAATGTCATTCCGCTCCATACGCTTTCTGAAAGCCATGCCTGCATGTTTGGGTTTGTGTAGCCAAGCACAGCTACCTTGAGGCCGGCCCTGCTGAAAATCTTGTATGTTGGAAAGTATCTGTCTTCAAACGGATATCCGTTTGCAAGAGCCTCTTCTTCAGAAACCTCAGTACTGTTTTTAATTGCATTTCCTCCCATGAACGGAATTCCGTAAGATGCCAGCAGGGAGGTTATCCTGTCATATACCGGATGAGCGGTTTCTATATCGTGATTTCCTACGCATACGGCATCATACTTCATATAGGAAACCAGTCTTGGAAACAGATGCTCGTCTGCGGTATCTATGTAGTTGTAGTAATACGGAGCATTGTTTCCCTGCAGGCAGTCTCCGGCATCTATGAGCAAAACATTGTCTGCCCCCACGCTGTCTCTGACTTTGCTTACAATGGAGTTTATGGCAAACAACGATTTCTGCTGAGAGCCTCCTGTGTAGGAGGAGTCAAACCAGCACCCGTGTACATCGTTGGTAGTCAGAAGTTCCAGAGTGTAATTTCCGTCCTTTATCCTGTTGCAGGCCAAAGCTGCAACTGAGAGAATGCATATTGCTGTCAGCGAGTTTTTCATATCTTTTTAAATGTATGCGCAAAAATAACAATTTGTTTTTCCGGAAAAGTAAAAATATGAGATGCAATCTGCCGGAAGTTTAGGCTATGGGTGGCTCTGTGTTGTAGTTTTGGTTTCATGAAAAGAGATATCCGAATAGATTTCCTGAAGGGAATAATGATATATCTGGTTGTGTTGGGGCACATCGGGGGCTACAGTCCGGATATCCGGAAACTGATCTACTCATTCCACATGCCGGTGTTTGTCTTTCTGTCTGGCTGGCTGACTTCTTTCAACCGCACCAGAGGGGAGCAGGACAAATGGTTCCGCAATACTTTTATAATATACGTAGCCGCTCAGGCGGGGCATATCCTTATGTCGTTTGTAATTGCCGGAGTATCGGGCATTATGCACGGCACTCAGCCAGATGTGTCGTTTCTCAGTTGTAGGCTTCTCATTGTTCCCGAACCCATACTGTGGTATCTGGTTTCGCTCATCATCTGGAGGTTTATAGCCTGGAGAATTTTCAGGGGCCGCAGATGTGCAACCTTTGTTATACTTTCTGTTGTGCTGGCCCTTGCAAGCGGCTTTGTTCCGCTTGACAGGGAGTTTTCTTTTCAGCGGACGTTTGCCTTCCTGCCGTTCTTTGCCATGGGAGTGGCTTTCAGAAAAGAGAATCTGATGCCACGCTTGCAGAAAGTTCCGCCGCTGTTGGCAGTGGCAATGTTCGCCGCCGCTCTTGCTGTGGCATATCTTTTACCCTGGAACTATCAGCCCAAGGTCCATTATGCAGATTATGAAGGGCTTGCAATAAGGGCTGTACAGACAGTTATGGCAACGCTGCTGTGCTTTTCTGCAATAAGACTGCCTCTTGGTAAGGCCGGAAACTCATATCTGTACCGGACTGTGGCGGAATGTGGTAAATACACTCTCTGGATTTATATCGGACATTCCTTCCTCAACCGTCTGAACGGTTACATAGTTGCGGCTTTGAAAATACTGATGCCAGATTTTGACATGAATATCGTTTGGGCAGCAGTTTTGGCACTTATATACTGCGCCATCTGCATTGGAGCAGCAAAACTTGTATCTAAAAGCGGTCTCGGATCTTGTAGGTGTTCCTCTGGGCCGAGTTGCGGCTGATCATCTCGGCGATGAAGCCGGTCAGAAACAGCATGGCTCCCAAGATGATGGCCAAAAGGGCAAGATAGAACAGGGGCTGGTCCGTTACAGCCCTGAGTTTTATGTCTGTAAAGCCTTGTTGTGCAATCTGGCTTGACATCATAGACTGGAGCACAAGTTTGCGGATAATTATCCAGAGTGCAATTATGCCGCCGAGCAGAAACATGAGCGTTCCCCAGACTCCGAACAGATGCATAGGCTTTTTTCCGAACTTCTGCAGAAACCACAGGGTCAGAAGGTCAAGGTAGCCGTTTACAAAGCGGCTCATTCCAAATTTGCTCTTTCCGAATTTGCGCTTGTGGTGCGTGACTTCTTTTTCGCCGATATTTGAGAAACCGGCTTCCTTGGCAAGATAGGGGATGTAGCGATGCATTTCGCCATAGACTTCAATGTTTTTTACAACATCTTTCTTGTAAGCCTTAAGCCCGCAGTTCATGTCGTGGAGCTTGATTCCGGTTACCTTCCTGGCTGTGGCGTTGTATATCTTTGACGGAATGTTCTTGGTAAAGGTATTGTCGTATCTTTTTCTTTTCCAGCCGCTTACCAGGTCATATCCATCTTCTTTGACCATCCGGTAGAGCTCCGGAAGTTCTTTTGGATCGTCCTGAAGGTCGGCATCCATAGTTATGACCACATCGCCCTGAGCGGCTTCAAATCCGCAGTAAAGCGCAGCGCTTTTGCCATAGTTGCGCCTGAAGCAGATTCCGTGCACAAGGCCGTTTGGTGAGCCGGGAGCCTGAGATTCGAGGTGTTCTTTTGCAATGGCCTGAATTTCTTCCCAGCTTCCGTCCGTGGAACCATCGCTGACCATTATTATCTCATAACTGAGAGAAGTGTGGTTGAGGTTTTCTCTGATTCCTCCTACAAGTTCTCTCAGCGATTCCTTTTCGTTGAATATGGATATTACTACTGATATGTCCATTTTGTAAGTGATTTAATACTGGCCGTTTCCGAAGCTCTGCATCCGGTTAGGATCTATTTTGGTGAAATATGCAAGAATCAGCGAAAATATCAGGCCGTAGAAAATTGCCGAAAAAAAGGTGCCGAGAGTTGCTATCAGGTCAATGTTGCTGAATATGTTTTCTATAAACGTGTAACTTGCTTCCGGCACGTTTTGGAGCTGGCCCAGGTATGCGTCTTTCATGAGCTGGACAGAGTCCGGGTTTATCCACTTGAGGTCTATGTAGGAATAAACGGCCAGAATGATGCCGGAGAACACAGAAGTCAGAAGGCCGTAAGTAAAGACATTGCCGTATGTGGTAAATTCGTTGGCAGCAGCATTTTTTAATGAAAAGGTTTTCATGGCCCACCACAGAAAAGTGATGGTTGCTCCCAACTTAAACAGGGTTAAGGCTAAACCGAGAAACGTTCCGGCTACCATCCCTTTAGGAACTAATGTAGCTATCAGAGAAAAGATTATGCTGATTGCGGCAAGTTTGAGGCCGTTGACGGCGGCGCTGTTGAGCTTGTTTACGGGTTCGGCCGTTTGCTGAATTTCTTCCATACAGACAAGTTTTGCTTAAGATTTCTATCAAAGCGTAAAGATAATAATAAAATTTGTAGATTTGCAGGCCGTCAAGGCCAAGTGCTATGTAGTGCACTTGCATTATTAACTAAGATATCAATACTATGAGTATGGTAAAAATTACATTTCCTGACGGAAGTGTACGCGAATTTGAAAAAGGCATTTCGGGCTATCAGATTGCAGAGAGCATAAGTCCGAGACTTGCCGCAGAGGTGTTGTCTGTCTCTGTAAACGATCAGGTTCAGGACCTGAGATTTCCGATTGAAGAAGATGCCAAGGTACGTCTGCACAAGTGGGACGACGATGAAGGCAAGAAGGCTTTCTGGCACTCATCTTCTCACCTTATGGCTGAGGCTTTGGAGGCCGTTTATCCGGGCATCAAGTTCGGAATAGGACCGGCCATAGAAAACGGCTTCTACTACGATGTGGATCTTGGCGAAAGAACCATTACGGAAGCCGACCTTAAGAAGGTGGAAGACAAGATGTTGGAACTTGCCCGGACATCCGAGCAGTTTGTCCGCAGAGATGTGCCCAAGGAGCAGGCTGTGGAATATTTTACCCAGAAAGGCGACCAGTACAAGACCGAGCTGATAGGGGAACTAAAAGACGGAACCATATCGTTCTACACAAACGGAAACTTTACCGACCTGTGCCGTGGACCTCACATCATGTCCACTTCCATCATAAAGGCAATAAAGCTTACCTCAATAGCCGGAGCATATTGGAGAGGCGACGAAAAACGCAAGCAGCTCACCCGTATCTACGGCATAACCTTTCCCAAGAAGAGCATGTTGGACGAGTACCTCAAGGTTCTTGAAGAGGCCAAGAAGAGAGACCACCGCAAGCTGGGCAAGGATCTGGAACTGTTTGCCTTCAGCCAGAAGGTAGGCGCAGGCCTTCCACTCTGGCTTCCAAGGGGAGCCGCCCTCAGGACCAGGCTGGAAAACTTCCTCCGTAAGGTTCAGAGCGATTACGGATATCTTCCGGTGATAACTCCCCACATAGGCCAGAAAGAACTCTATGTAACCAGCGGTCACTGGGCAAAATACGGTAAGGATTCGTTCCGCCCGATAACCACTCCGCAGGAAGGCGAGGAATTCTTGCTCAAGCCCATGAACTGTCCTCACCACTGCGAAATCTACAAGACCAAACCCCGCAGCTACAAAGATCTTCCTCTGAGGTTTGCAGAGTTTGGAACGGTTTACCGCTACGAGCAGAGCGGAGAGCTCCACGGACTTACCAGGGTGCGCGGCTTTACCCAGGACGATGCCCATCTTTTCGTAAGGCCGGATCAGCTCAAAGAGGAATTCTGCAAGGTTATAGATATAGTGCTCTATATCTTCAAGACTCTTAAGTTCGAGCAATATACGGCTCAGGTTTCGCTCCGCGACAAAGTAGATCGCAGCAAGTATATCGGTTCCGAAGAGAACTGGGAGAAGGCCGAGAGCGCAATCATAGAATCCGCTGAGGAAAAAGGCCTGAAGACCAAGATAGAATACGGTGAGGCAGCATTCTATGGTCCCAAGCTGGACTTCATGGTCAAGGATGCCATAGGCCGCCAGTGGCAGCTCGGTACCATTCAGGTAGATTACAACCTTCCAGAGAGGTTTGGTCTGGAATATACCGGTGCCGATAACCTCAAGCATCGCCCGATTATGATCCACAGGGCGCCGTTCGGTTCCATGGAGAGGTTTGTGGCTGTTCTGCTGGAGCACACCGCCGGAAATCTGCCCCTTTGGCTCACTCCGGACCAGTGCGTAGTACTGCCTGTAGGCGAAAAATATACGGATTTTGCCAAAAAAGTTTGCAATTCCCTAAAAAATTGCGAAATTCGCACCTCCTTAGACGACCGCAACGAAACTATAGGCAAGAGAATCAGGGAGAACGAGCTCAAAAAGATGCCGTACCTGCTGGTTGTAGGTGAGAAGGAAATGGAAAGCGGTTGCGTGGCAGTACGTAAGCAAGGCGGCGAAAACCTTGGCGTTATGAGGGTTGAGGATTTTGCCTCTTACATTAATGAAAAAATAAAGGAGGAACTGGGAGAACCGGTAAAACCTTCAGAATAAATATGTTTAACTAAAACTAGGAGGATAGTATATCGCACCATTCAAACCGCGTTCCGGAGGCTACAGGCCTCAGGGAACCAGTCAATTCAACAAGCCGGCCAATCAGAACGGTAAGCCAGGCTTGAAAGGGCAGAACCGATTCCGCAAGGAAGAAGACGAAGGCCCGCGTTTCAACGAGCAGATCAGAGTACCCGAGGTAAGGGTAGTCGGTGACAATGTTCCGCAACAGGGGATTTACCCCACATCCAAGGCCTTGAAGATGGCTCAGGAACTTGAACTTGATTTGGTTGAGATTGTGCCCAATGCTACACCCCCTGTTTGCAGGATAGTTGATTACCAGAAGTATCTCTATCAGCAAAAGAAAAAGGCCAAAGAGATGAAGGCCAACGCAGCCAAGACTGAAATCAAGGAATTGCGTTTTGGACCTCAGACCGATGAGCACGACTTTCAGTTTAAGTTAAACCATGCCAAGAACTTCCTCAAAGACGGCTGCAAGGTTAAGGCATTTGTCTATTTCAAAGGGCGTTCAATCCTGTTCTCGGAGCAGGGAGAAAAGCTTCTTCTGAGATTTGCAGTTGAGCTTGAGGAGTTCGGAAAGGCAGAAAAGATGCCGCTTCTTGAAGGCAAGAGGATGAGCATGATAATAGCACCTATTAAAAAAAAGTAAAGATATGCCAAAATTAAAGACCAAGTCCAGTGCCAAAAAGCGTTTCGTGCTTACTGGCTCGGGTAAAATCAAAAGGCGTCATGCCTACCATAGTCATATTCTGACTAAGAAGACCACCAAGCGTAAGAGAAATCTTGCATACTCCGGTGTTATTGCAGGCAGTGACGAGAAGAGAGTTAAACAGCTTATACTCTCGTAGTTAAATTAATTTATCAACCGGACGACCAGCAGAACAAGTCTCTTATGGAGAAGAGCGCTGGCTTCCACAAAATTTAGATTTATGCCAAGAAGTGTAAATTCTGTAGCGTCAAAAGCAAGGCGCAAGAAAATTTTAAAGCAGACCAAAGGCAACTTCCATGCAAGGGCTAATGTCTATACAGTTGCCAAGAATACCCTCGAAAAGGGTTGGACACATGCCTACAACGACCGCAAAGACAAGAAAAAGAACTACAGGGTTCTCTGGATTCAGAGAATCAATGCAGCAGTCAGGGCTTACGGCCTCAACTACTCTCAGTTCATAGGCAAGCTTGCAAAGAACAATGTAAGCCTTAACCGCAAGGTTCTGGCCGATTTGGCGATGAACAATCCAGAGGCATTCGAAAAAGTTGTAAAGTCTTTGGACTAACGATGACCTAAATGAAGCTCTGGCGGAACAAGTGGTTTAAGTTTGCCCTTTGGGGAACGCTTTACCTTTTGTGGGTAATATGGCTCGGAAATTACTGGTGGCTTTTGGGCTTGCCGGTAATTTTCGATTTATACATAACCAAAAAGGTAAGGTGGGCCTTCTGGAGAAGAAAGGAAAAGAAAGGCAACATCACAGACACTCTTTTGGATTGGCTGGATGCCGGCATATTTGCCGTAGTGGCAGCAATGCTCATAAAGATATTCTGGTTTGAAGCCTTTACAATTCCTTCTCCTTCCATGGAAAAGACTCTCCTTACGGGAGATTATCTTTTTGTCTCCAAACTGGCTTACGGACCAAAGATTCCCCAGACTCCGTTTTCGGTTCCTCTGGTTCACAACTCCATTTTCGGAAAAGAATCCTATTCAACCATTATCCAGAACAAGTACAGAAGGCTCAAGGGTTTTGGAAAGGTAGAAAGAGAAGATATAGTAGTGTTCTCTTTCCCTCACGGCGATTCTGTCCTGACTCAGATTCCGCAGGCAGACTATTACCAGATGGTCCGCCTGAACGGTGGGCAGAATAAGGCTATCATAGATGCATACGGCCCGCTGGTTGTCCGTCCTAAGGACAAGAAAGACAACTATGTAAAACGGTGTGTAGCCGTAGCCGGCGACACCCTTCAGATCATAGACGGAGCCGTTTATGTAAACCGCCGCAAGGAAACCTCCAGGACTACCCTCCAGAGCTCATACGCCGTTCAGACTAAGGGCGACGCCATCAATACCATGGTTCTGGAAGATATCGGAGTTAATCCGCAGGAGGCCTTGTTTGACCCTTCTATGCCGGGTTATCCGGACCTTCCGCTGACGGTTGCCGAAGCCGAAAAGATTTCAAAGCTTCCGATAGTCCTGAAGGTTACGGAGAACATAGATGTCTATCCTCCGGATTATCCGGATTCGCCTCTTATGCTCTTCCCGTTTGATACGCTCAGGCGTTGGACAAGAGACAACTACGGTCCGATATGGATTCCTCAGAAAGGAGCTACGGTAGAACTGAACGAGGTTACCCTGCCGCTGTATCGCAGAGTAATTACTTCATACGAGGATAATACCTTGGAGATTAAAGACGGAAAGTACTTCATCAACGGAGAGGAAACAACCTCCTACACCTTCCGTCAGGACTATTACTGGATGATGGGTGATAATAGACATAACTCATTGGATTCCAGGTATTGGGGGTTTGTACCGGAAGACCACATAGTGGGAACTCCCTATGTGATTTGGTTCTCCAAAGGCAGCGGCGGAGGTCCGCTGGGAATCAGGTGGAACCGTCTGCTCAAATTCGTCAGGCACATTTAATTTGGGAATTAGAAAAATATTTCTCATATTTGCACCCCGATTTTAGAAATTAAGAAATATAAAATATAAAGTTATGGCAAGGGTTTGTCAAATTACAGGAAAAAAGAGAATGATCGGTAACAACGTTTCTCACTCAAAGAGGCGCACAAAGCGTGAGTTTGCCGTTAATCTGAGAGAGAAGAAGTTCTGGCTGGAGAGCGAGAAAAGATTTGTTACTCTGAAAGTTAGCGCCGCAGGAATGCGCAACATCAACAAGAATGGCCTTGAGGCTGAACTCAAAAAGGCTATGGAAAACGGTTATATAGATATAGTTTAAGGAGGTTAGGCTATGGCAAAGAAAGAAAACAGAGTTCAGGTTATCCTCGAGTGCACGGAGCAGAGGGAGAGCGGTGTTCCAGGCATGAGCCGTTACATCACTACCAAGAACAAGAAAAATACCAACCAGCGTCTGGAGCGTAAGAAGTATAATCCTTACCTCAAGAGAGTTACGCTGCACAGAGAAGTAAAATAATTAAAACGTTTAGAATATGGCAAAGAAAGCGGTTGCAACATTCTCCGGCGATAAGTCCCAGAGTAAGAATGTTGTTAAATGTATCCGCATGGTCAGAAGCAAGAAGACAGGTTCTTACTATTTTGAAGAGGCCGTAGTTCCAATCGGACAGGAAAAGGAATTTCTTGCAGGCAAGAAAAACTAGCCGTCAGACCATCGCAACATGACATTATGAAAGTAAGGCTTCCGGACTGGTTCGGAAGTCTTTTTTTGTGTATATTTGTTATTTGTTTGAAAGATATGGGACTGTTTTCAAGAAAGAAAAAATCGGACTCCTCCTTGGATCTTGGCCTTCACAAGACCAGGCGGGGATTCTTTTCAAGGATAGCTGATGCAATTACGGGCAAGGCCACTGTAGATGAGGAGGTTCTGGAGAGTATAGAGGAAGCTCTCATAGGCTCCGATGTGGGAATCGAAACCACGGAAAAGATAATGGAGAGGCTTCAGGAGAGAGTAAGACGTGAAAGGAATATTTCCACTGCGCGGGTAATGGATCTTCTGAAGGAAGAAATCTCAGCGATGCTTTCCGCTTCGTCTGTGAACGGTGTTTCAGACGAAGAATATGTGGCTTCGGCTTTCAGGGAGGACAGCCGCGTGTTTGACTTTTCCAAGAAGCCCTATGTAATTATGGTTGTGGGAGTCAACGGCGTAGGCAAGACAACCACTATAGGCAAGATAGCGTCCCAGCTCAAATCTTCAGGCAAGAGGGTTATGATAGGTGCCGCCGATACTTTCAGGGCCGCAGCAGTTGAGCAGCTCGATATCTGGGCTCAGAGGGCGGGGGTTGAAATCGTGAAGCAGAAGATGGGGGCAGACCCTGCTGCCGTAGCTTACGACACCTTGAATTCGGCTGTAGCCAAAGGAGTTGACGTGGTAATCATAGACACTGCTGGACGGTTGCACAACAAGGTGGGGCTGATGAACGAGCTTACCAAAATCAAGAATGTGATGAAGAAGGTTGTGGAAGATGCCCCGCACGATGTGATGCTGGTTCTGGATGGCTCCACAGGTCAGAACGCCCTGCTCCAGGCCCGTGAGTTCTCCAGGGCTACGCAGATTACTTCCCTGGCAGTTACCAAGTTGGACGGCAGCGCCAAAGGCGGTGTAGTTATCGGAATCGCTGAGCAGTTTAAGGTTCCGGTAAAATTCATAGGAGTGGGCGAGCAGGTAGGAGACCTCAAGGTTTTCAGCAGGGAGGATTTTGTAGATTCGCTTTTTGACAATGCTCAGGAACGGATGTGATAATTATAAAAATCAACAGATATGGATATTTCTTACAATTGGCTGAAAGAGTATGTTAAGTTTGACCTTAATCCGGACCAGGTTGCGCAGGCGCTGACCGACATAGGTCTTGAAGTTGAGCATCAGGAACTCAGAGAAGAGATTCCCGGGGGTCTGGAAGGAGTTGTTACGGCCCATGTGGTAGAGTGTACGGCCCATCCGGACTCTGACCATCTTCATGTAACCAAGGTTGACTGCGGAAGCGGTGAGTTGCTGCAGGTTGTATGCGGCGCTCCGAATGTTGCCGCCGGGCAGAAGGTCATGCTTGCAACCTTGAACACCAAGCTTGTGATTGGCGGTCAGGATGTAAAGATCAAGAAATCCAAGATCAGGGGCGTTGAGAGCTTTGGAATGCTTTGCGCAGAAGATGAACTTGGAATAGGGTCTGACCATGCAGGAATCATGGTGCTGCCAAACGACACTCCGGTTGGAGTCAAGGCCAAGGATTTCCTTCATCTGAAGAGCGATATGGTTTACACCATAGGTCTGACTCCCAACAGAATAGATGCTGCGTCGTTCATAGGTGTGGCAAGAGATTTCAGTGCTTGGCTGGCTTTGAACAACCTTGGCGGAGAAATGACCGTTCCTTCTGTTGAGGCTTTTTCTGCTCCTCTTGAGGATGATGGCAGCATTGACGTTGAAGTCCGTCAGGGAGATGGGGCTCCAAGATACAGTGGCCTGACTATCAAGGGTATAACCGTTAAAGATTCTCCCGATTGGATGAAGAAGAAGCTGCTGAGCGTAGGGCTGCGTCCGATAAACAACATTGTGGATATCACCAACTTTATCCTGATGGAAACCGGCAACCCCATGCATGCTTTTGACGCCGACAAGATTAAGGGAGGCAAAATTGTGGTGGATTTCTGCCCGGAGGGAACTCCTTTTACCACTCTGGACGGGGTGGAGCGCAAGCTCAGCGGTCAGGACCTTATGATTTGCAATGCAGAGGCTCCGATGTGCATTGCCGGAGTTTTTGGCGGACTGGACAGCGGCGTAAAGGAAGGCACAACTTCCGTATTTCTGGAGAGTGCGTACTTCAATCCGGTGCTGATTAGAAAGACCTCAAAACGCCATACTCTCAAGACCGAGGCCAGTTTCCGCTATGAGAGGGGCTGCGATCCTAATATGGTGCCATACGCTCTGAAAAGAGCTGCCATGCTTGTTCTGGAACTTGCCGGAGGAAAAATTGCCGGGCCTGTAAAGGATGTCATATCCAAGCCTATAGAAAAGAAGGTTGTGGAACTTGACTATGCACGCATGGAGGCTTTGATGGGCTGCAAGATAGGGGCTGAAAAGATACATAAGATACTGGAGTATCTGGATATGGAATTTGTATCTGAATCGGCTTGTGGCTGCACTGTAAAGGTTCCTACATACAGGGTGGATGTCTATCGCGAATGTGATGTTGTGGAGGATGTCCTCAGAATCTACGGCTACAACAATGTTCCGCTTCCTGCCAGCATGAAGTGCTCCGTGAATGTTGCTCCTCATCCGGATCCGGAAAAGATACGCAAGACCGCCTGCGATACCCTCACAGCCAACGGCTTTATGGAGATGATGAACAACTCCCTGACCAAGAGTGCATATTACGACGGACTCGATACCTATCCTTCAGATAAGCTGGTAATGATATGCAACCCCCTGAGCTCGGACCTTAACTGCATGCGTCAGACATTGATACTAAACGGCTTGGAGGTTATTGCATACAACATCAACCGTCAGGAAAGCCAGCTCAAGCTCTACGAGTTTGGCAATGTTTATTCTTTCAACAAGGATTATGTCAAGCCCGAGGAAGAACGCAGTACGCTCAAAGCCTATACAGAGCGTCCGAAGCTCTCTGTTTTTGTTACCGGAGATGGTCTCAAGAGCTGGAGAAACCAGACCGTAAGCGGAGACTATTTCTCTCTGAAAGGTTATGTGGAACTGCTCCTTCAGAAGTTTGGCGTGGATATGAAAGACCTTGACTATGAAGGTGCTCCGGCCGACATATTCTCAGAGGGCCTGACTTACAGGCTCAAGTCAAACGGCAAGGAACTGCTTACCATGGGGGGAATTAGAGAAAAACTTGTCAGGAAGTTCGGCATCAAGCAGAAGGTCTATGCAGCTGAAATCAGTTGGGATGTTCTCCTGAACAAGATCAAGAAGAACACCGTCAGGTTCACTGAACTTCCAAGGTTCCCAGAGGTAAAGAGAGACCTTGCCCTGCTTCTGGACTACCAGGTAAGCTTTGCCGACCTGCGTAACGCAGCCTTCCAGGCCGAAAAGAAACTTCTGAAGAACATAGTTCTCTTTGATGTCTATACAGGCGACAAGATTCCGGCCGGAAAGAAGCAGTATGCAATCAGCTTCTATCTTCAGGACCCAGACAAGACCCTGACCGACAAGGCCGTAGATGCCATTATGGAAAAGCTCCTGAGAGTCTTCAAAGAGAAGTTCGGAGCAGAACTCAGATAAAACAAAGTTTCCTGCCCTTCGGTGTTGAAATCTGTTGCTATGCGTGGATATTTGAACTTGGTGGCCATATCTATTGTGATTCTGTCTCTGGCAGGCTGTTCTTCCTCAGCGATGGAATCAGAAGTGCCTTCTGAGAATGTCATTGTTGCCTATATCAGTGGCGGAGAAGGGAAGCCTCTACCTGATTTTGACAAGATTACTCATCTGAACTATGCCTTTGGAAGGGTGAGCGAAACTTTCAACAGCGTTGACATTGAAAATCCTGCAAGGTTCATTCAGGTTGCACAGCTGAAGAACCGGTACAATGCGGATAACAACGCAGACAAAAAGATGCAGCTTTCCATAGGCGGATGGGGGAGCGGCCGTTTCAGCGAAATGGTTGCTGATTCTGCTTTCAGGAATGCTTTTGTGGCTGACTGTAAGCGGATTGTGGAGGAGTATGGAATTGATGGTATAGACTTGGACTGGGAATATCCTTCCAGCGGAGTTGCCGGAATATCATCTTCTCCAGATGACATAGACAACTACACCCTTCTTGTGAGGGAGCTCAGGGCGGCTCTCGGGCCGGACAGGCTTCTTACAATGGCCACAATCTGTACTGCCAGGTTCATGGATGTAAAGGCCATAGAGCCGTATATGGATTTCTTCAACATTATGAGTTACGACATGGCTGTTGCCCCATATCACCACGCTCCGCTTAAAAGGTTCAAGGGCAATATTCTTATAGACAGCCTTGCTGCCAATCTCCGGATGGGCTTTGCCGGGCTGGAATATATGTCCGATTCCGCTGTGGCTCAGCAGTATGGAGAAATGTATCGTACTCCTGTATATCTGAACTTGGATTTCTTCCGTCAGTTCCTTCTGAAAAATGGTTCTGAAGCGGATTTGGAGGAGAGTCCTGCAGCGGGCCAGTGTACGGCGGAAGAGGCTGTCATGATGCATCTTGCAGCTGGTATTCCGGCTAGTAAGCTCACTCTTGGAATGCCGTTCTACGGCAAGAGCGGAGGCGGGGCCAACTATCCGTTCGAGGGCCGTCTGAGAGAAACCGGAGAGCCCGGAGATGGCTATACCATTGTCTTTGATGAGGTTGCTCAGGTTCCCTATATCGCCGATGCTGAGGGGAATCTTGTATATGGCTTTGAGAACGAGCAGTCTATTAGGGCCAAATGCCGCTTTGCCAAAGAGCACGGCCTGCTTGGCGCCATGTACTGGGAATATTGCATAGACGCCGGAAGACCTGAGGCAGACAGTCTCAGACCTGATATGCTTTCCAGAAACGGGCTTATTGATGCCGTGGCAGGGGAGATGCTTTCAGCAAAATAAAACCCAGGCTTTTGCCCGAGTTTTATCTAGTAGAACTTAACAGGAGTTCCTTCGAGGCTGGTCAGCACCTTGTTGGCAAGGCTGCTGGCTCCGATCCTGAAGTACTTCGGAGAGAGCTGCTCTCTTCCCATAGTGTGCTCAACGATAGTCAGATACAGGATTGCATCTTCTGACGAGGAAACTCCTCCGGCAGGCTTGAAACCTCTGCGGTTTCCTGTCTTTTCCATATAAGCTTTAAGGCATTTGCACATTACCAGGGCGGCAACAGGGGTTGCGCTCGGCTCCTGCTTTCCGGTGGAAGTCTTGATGAAGTCCGCTCCCTCTTCCAGTGCCAGCAAAGAAGCTTCAGCTATGGCCTCAAGCCCTTCCTGAAGGGTAGGGTAGCCAGTCTGTAGGGCTCCGCTTTCCAGAATCACTTTCAGAGTCTTGCCTTCTGTAACTCTTCTCAGCAGTGCTATCTCTTTCCTTGTCTGACTTATGTTGCCGGCAACAAAGGAGTTATGAGGCAGAACTATATCTATTTCGGTAGCACCGTCTTCAACAGCATGCCTGGTTTCCAGTTCCTTCACATCCAGAAAACTCTGCGATGAAGGGAAACAGGCTGATACCGTGGTGATTCCCACGCCTTCTTCCTTCAGGGTTGCCTTTACGGTTTTTGCAAGGTTGGGATAGACGCAGATTGATGCCGGAAGTGGGTACTGCGGATAGGCGGCCTTGAAACGGTTGACTTTATCGGTGAACTTTTCTATGAATTCAGGGGTGTCTGAAGTATGGAGGCTGGTAAGGTCAATTGCTCCGAGGGCGGTTTTAAGGTTCTCTTGGTTGAAGTTGCCTTTTGCCGCTTCCCTTATTTGCTCCAGTTCCTTCTCAATTTCCTCAGCCTTTATGCTGAGGTTGTACTTTGTAATCAACTCTTTCATATACATGATTTTTTATTCTATTCGGATTTAAACTGCTGGTTTCCAGTATGTTATTCTCTGCGTTTGCTGTCCATCAGAATTGTTACAGGGCCATCGTTGAGCAGATCTACTTTCATATCTGCTCCAAATTCGCCGGTCTTTACTTCTTTGCCCAGTGCGGCCTGCATCCTTCTTACAAATTCTTCGTACAGTGGTATGGAAACCTCCGGTCTTGCTGCCTTGACATAAGAAGGGCGGTTGCCCCTTGCTGTCAGGGCCATTAGGGTGAACTGGCTGACTACCAGAATGTCTCCTCCGTCATCCAGAACCGATACATTCATTACGCCGTTTTGGTCGTCAAAGATTCTGAGCATGGATATCTTGCGTACAAGATAATCTATGTCTTCCGTACTGTCGTCTTGGGCAACGCCCAGAAGTACCAGCATGCCTTTGCCGATGCTGGACTTTACCTGACCGTCTATGGTTACGCTGCAATGCCTGACTCTCTGTATTACCGCTCTCATGATTAATTCTCCCTTATTGGTAATTCTGTTTATTTACCGGTTGCAATCACCGGTTCTCCGTTTATAGTTATGCTGAAACCCTCCTTTGCAAGCGGCAGGGCTATTTCCGTCATCTCTTCCACAGAAGCTTTTGAAAGGCCTGTGGCAGGGGTTTCGCGGTCCAGGGTGTACATCATAATCTGCCTTGGCCTGAGTTCTCTTACAAGATTTCTCCAGTTTTCTGCAAGGTCTTTGTCTGTTAGATCTATGTCCTTGACTGTGCCCGTCTTGGGGTCTTCTGCCCGGCCTTTGAAAAATAT
>CALBPX010000054.1 GCA_937899055.1 uncultured Bacteroidales bacterium | reverse complement strand
AAAAAGGAAAATGGTCTTCAGCGACCTGTGCTTCAACTAAATTGCGGAAGAACCAAAAAAGTTGACTTCGGTAGTTTGTTTTCTGCGCTACAGGAAATTATCTTATATTTGTACTGTTGATTTTGAACACTTTAATATGAAAAAACTGTTTTTGACAGCAGGTATTCTGTTTGTTGCTTTGATTGTGGGCTATGCCCAGGTTGATATGAATCAGCCGGGCTTCCATGACCTTTCGATTTCGGCAGGCTATGGTTCCAACGCTCAGTTCATTGATTCCTATAAAAAGGTAATAAGCGGTTATCCGAGCTACGAGGCAAAGGATTTTAAGTTTTTTCCTACAGTAAATGCAGAATACGCCTACCGCTTAAGCAGCAAGATTGCCCTCGGAGCAGTTCTTTCTTTCCAGGTGGCAGACTCCCACATTCTCAACGAGGGTGAGGACAATACAAAAGCCCGCGACACATGGTATTCACTTATGCCGCAGGCTCGGTTCTTCTGGTACACCACAGACAATATGAATGTCTATTCTAAAGTTGCATTCGGTCTGAATGCCAGGAGGAACAAGTACACCAACAACAACGATATCATAGAAAAATTCCGCGATTTCAACATTGCCTGGCAGGTTTCTGCAATTGGTTTCGAGTACGGAAATCTTGTTTGCGGTTTTGCAGAAGCCGGATTTGGAACACAGGGCTTCATAGTTGCCGGAATAAGAATGAAGTTTGCATTCTAAACAAGAAAGGGGGCGCTCAGCGTCCCCTTTCTTGTTACCTCAATCAGCCTCTATTTCTTGAAGTCTGAGAGCGAGTGGATGGTGATACCGCTGCGGAGTTTAGGCTCAAACCATGTGGTCTTGGGAGGCATGATGTTGCCTGTGTCGGCTATGGTTATGAGCTGGCGCATAGAAACCGGATAGAGGGCGAATGCTGCCGCCATTTCACCGCTGTCAACTCGCTTCTTGAGTTCTCCCAGGCCTCTTATTCCGCCTACGAAATCAATTCTCTTGCTTGTCCTGAGGTCTTTTATGTCCAAAAGGCGGTCTGCAATGTAGTCTGAGAATACGGAAACGTCCAGAACCTTAATAGGGTCGTTGTCGTCGTAGGTTCCTGCCTTTGCGGTAAGGGAGTACCACTGGCCTCCTATATACATGGAGAAATTGTGCAGTCCGCAGGGGTGGTAGATTTCTGTACCCTTCTTTTCTACGGTAAAGAAATTGCTGAGCTTGGTTATGAACTCTTCTTTGCTCATGCCGTTCAGGTCTTTGACCACGCGGTTGTAGTCTATGATCTTGAGCTGGCTCTCCGGAAATACCACAGCCATAAAGTAGTTGTATTCCTCTTTGCCGGTATGGTTGGGGTTCTGGGCTTTCTTTTCTGCGCCCACTCTTCCGGCTGCTGCTGTACGGTGGTGTCCGTCAGCAACATAGAATGCGGGAATAGTGGCAAAAATCTCAGTGATGCGCTTGTTGGTGGCATCGTCGCTGATTACCCACATGGTGTGGCCGAACCCGTCTTCTGCCGTAAAATCGTACTCGGGAGTCTTGGTCTTTACGATGTTTTCTACAATGGCATTGATTTCTGCATTGTCCGGATAGGCAAAGAACACAGGCTCAAGGTTGGCGTTCTGGATTCTGACATGAATCATGCGGTCGTCTTCCTTTTCCTTACGGGTAAGCTCGTGCTTCTTGATGGCTCCGCTCATGTAATCTTCTGTGTTGGCGCAGACTACAAGGCCGTACTGGGTGCGCCCGTCCATAGTTTGGGCATAGACATAGTACTGCTCTTTATTGTCTTGGACAAGCCAGCCCTTTTCCTGCCATTTCTTGAAGTTTTCTACGGCTTTGTCGTAGGTTTTCTGCTCATGTTCATCAGCGATGGGGTCAAAATCTATCTCCGGCTTGATGATGTGCAGCAGCGATTTTTCACCTGCTTCTGCCTTTGCTTCCACAGAGTTGAGAACATCGTAAGGGCGTGAAGCTACTTCCCTTACTATTTCTTTTGGCGGACGAATTGCCGCAAACGGTTTAACTTTTACCATAATCCTTAAGTCTTAGAACTTGTTTACTTGGAAGCGGGTGCATCCGTCTTTGAAGAATCCTACAATCTGGTTTGCTGCGGCAAGGCCTGCATTGAGGTTTGCCTCTGCGGTTTCCGCTCCCTGTTTCTTGGGTGTGGCGAACACTCTCTTGCCGAACTTCTCCTTCAGAACTTCTATGTTTGCCGGAGCTATGTCGGTAATGTATTTGAGGTCTTCTCTTTCTTCCAGAACCTTTTCAAGTTCAGGCTCGTTGATGACTTCCTTGCGGGCCGTGTTAACAAGGCATCCGCCCTTAGGCATCTTGCTCAGCAGGGCGTAGCCGATTGAGCCCTTGGTCTGCTCGTTTGCCGGAATATGCAGGCTGATGAAGTTGCTGCAGGAGTAGAGTTCGTCAAGGTCCTTTGCTACTGTAACTCCCTCGGCCTCCATCTTTTCTGCAGGAACAAACGGGTCAAATGCCATAATCTTCATTCCAAAACTCTTGGCGTGTTCTGCAACCAGGCGTCCTACATTTCCGTAGGCCTGAATGCCCAGGGTCTTGCCCTTGAGTTCGCTTCCGGTTCCGGGATTGAACTGGTTGCGTGAGATATAAATCATCATACCTATTGCAAGCTCTGCAACGGCGTTGGAGTTCTGGCCTGGAGTGTTCATGGCAACTATCTTCCTCTCGGACAGAGCCGCAAGATCAAGATTGTCAAAGCCTGCGCCGGCCCTTACCACTATCTTGAGATTCTTTGCTGCATCAACAACTTCTCTGGTGACTTTGTCTGAACGGACTATCAGGGCATCTGCATCTGCAACAGCTTCAAGAAGCTTGTCCTGGGTTCCGTATTTTTCAAGAGCGGCAAATGTGTGCCCTGCACTCTCGACAATATTCTTTATACCCTCTACAGCTTTTGCTGAGAAAGGCTTTTCAGTGGCGATAAGTACTTTCATATCAGATGTTTTTGAATACTCAGCGATGTTTATTTGAGATTCATTTTCTCATACTCCTGCATGCACTTGATAAGAGCCTGTACGCTCTCAATGGGGCAGGCGTTGTAGATAGATGCCCTGAATCCGCCAACTGAACGGTGGCCCTTTACGCCCATCATTCCGTTAGCCTTTGCATAATCCAGGAAGCCGGCTTCCAGCTCTTTGTATTCCGGGTTCATTACAAAGCATACGTTCATGATTGAACGATCCTCGGGATTTGCGGTGCCTACGAACAGCTTGTTGCGCTCAATTTCCTCGTACAGCATTGCAGCCTTCTGGTTGTTGATCTTGTTGATGGTCTCAACTCCGCCTATGCCCTTGAGCCACTTGAGAGTCTGGGTCATTACATAGATTGCAAATACAGGAGGAGTGTTGAACATGCTTTCTTTTTCTATGTGGGTTCTGTAGTCCAGCATGGTAGGGATGTAGCTCGATACCTTGCCAAGAACGTCATCGCGGATGATGGCAAAGATTACACCTGCAGGGCCTACATTCTTCTGGGCTCCGCCGTAGATAAGACCGTACTTGGAAACATCTACAGGACGGCTCATAATGTCTGAAGACATATCTGCAACAAGGGTTACGGGGCAGTCCATATCGTACTTGATTTCAGTACCGTAGATGGTGTTGTTGGTTGTAATGTGGAAGTAGTCCAAATCCGTAGGGATTTCATAGCCTTTGGGGATATAGCTGTAGGTCTTGTCTGCAGAGGATGCCACTGCAAAGGCAGCGCCTTCCTTTCCGCGGCTCTTGGCTATGCCCTGAGCTTCCTTGAGGGCCTTCTTTGCCCATACGCCGGTTTCCAGATAACCTGCCTTGTTCTCAAACAGGTTCATTGCAACATACAGGAACTGGAGGCTTGCGCCGCCGCCCAGGAATACGATATGGTAGTTGTCCGGAATCTGGAGCAACTCCTTCCAAAGTGCTCTGCACTCGTTCATTACACCTTCCCACTCCTTGCTTCTGTGGGAAATTGAAATCAATGGAATACCTGTGCCTGCAAAGTCCTTCAAAGCATCGATTGTTGAATTGATTGCCTCCTCAGGAAGGACACATGGGCCGGCAAAGAAATTATAAGCTTTTTTCATGATGAATTTTAAATGTTAAAGTGTTTGGTGCAAATATAATAATTGTTTAGGATTTTACCTTATCAGAACCCCGTCAATCTTCATCAGAGTATTGCTCAGCTGTTCTATTATGCTGGAAGGGATGTGGGCAGTTAGGGAACACTCTGTTTCAAAAACCTTGTCCGAGGTTTCGATGTTCCTTTTTCTGAGTTCTTTGAGTACTTTGTCCGTAGATGCGTAGGGGAAGGTTATATGCATGGGCTGCGTGGCCGTCTTAACTGTGGTTGAGGCTTTGTCAAGGGCGGCCTGGGTTGCGCTGCGGTAGGCTTTGATCAGGCCAGGCACACCCAGCTTTATGCCTCCGAAATACCTTACCACAACCACAAGGATATCGCTGAGATTACGGGACATGATTTCTCCCAGAATGGGCCTGCCGGCAGTAGAAGAGGGTTCTCCATCGTCGTTGGCCCTCCAGGTCTGACCGTCTTTTCCTATGCGGTAGGCATAGCAGTGATGGGTGGCGTCATAATACTCCTTGCGGAGAGCCTTGACGAGTTCTTCTGCCTTGTCTGAGCTGTTGCAAGGGTAGGCAAACGAAATGAAACGGCTGCCGTTATCCTTGTACAGGCCCTCCGAAGGGGCTCCTATGCTCAGGTAATCGTCTGCCGATAAATTATGTATGCTTTCAGTATCAGATGCCATAGTTGTTAACCGCTAAACCTGAATTGTAAAGGTAGTCCCTTTTTGATAAATTTGCAATTCGGGAGCCAGGAGTTCCGGTTTTATTTGAAAGATGCCAGACAGAAATTATTTCATAAGAAGTTTTGCCCGCCTGGGAAGGGAGTTGGATGGCTTTGCAGGCCAAGCGGAGTTTTCTGCCCTCAGCTATGAGGTGGCTAAGCAGAACCCGTTCTTTACCAGGGCTATGCAGGAGTATGCCCTAAGGGCTATAGCAGAAAAATTCCTGACAGAAAAGGCGTTGGAGAAACTGCTGGGCTATGTGCCCCTTGATTTTCCGAAAGACCGGAAAGTTGGCCTAATAATGGCCGGCAATGTTCCGGCGGTGGGCTTTCACGACCTGCTCTGCACCCTCTGTTTAGGGGCAAGGGCCTATGTAAAGCTTTCGTCCAAAGACAGTCTTATTCTGCCCGCCATTGTGGGTCTGCTCGGAAAGATTGCTCCGGAGATTTCTGCAAGAATCTTTATGGAAGGCGGGCCGTTCAGCCGCTCCGGTTTGCTGTTCGGCGGTCAGAAGATGGACTTTCTGCTTTTCAGCGGCTCGGACTCTACAAAATCTTTGCTGAAAGACGAGTTCCCCGGTGTGCCTATGCTGGCAAGAGGATCGAGGTTCAGCCTTGGAGTGCTGAGCGGAAAGGAAGACACATCTCAGCTGGAACTTCTGGCTCAAGACATGTTCCTTTACTGTGGCATGGGCTGCAGGAGCATATCCTATCTGTTTGTTCCTAAGGGCTTTGACCTGCAGCGGCTCGTAAATGCGTCTTCATGCATGAAACGGCAGTTGGAAGAAATAGGGCCCTATATGTCTAACTACAGAAGGCTCAGGGCAATAGCACAGATTGAAGGCCGGATTGGCAGCAGTTCCGACATGGGCGGCTTCATAGACGGAGGTTTCTTTTTGCTGGAAAGGTCTGCTCAGCCCTTTCCGCCCACAGGGTGCGTAAGGTTCAATTTCTACGACGATTTTTTGCAGGTAGAGCAATTCTGCCGGACACATCGCGATAAAATACAGAAAAAATATACTAACTTTGGTATTGCGCAGCTTCCGGACACGGACGACTGGACGGACGGCATAAATACGGTGGAGGCCCTTACGGCAGGCTGCACAGCTAAGGATTAAGAAAACAAATTGTCATGATACTCAGATACAAGATTACATTTCCTTCCAACAAGGTGTTTTTCAGAGAGTACGAACTTAACGGAGAAATGACTCTGTTTGCCTTGAACAAGTTCCTGACCAACGATCTGGACTTTGCTCCGGACCAGATGACCGCCTTCAGAGGCTATGGCCAGGACGGCAAGCTCAAGGCCATGTGGGGGATGTTTGACTTCGGAAGCGGCACCATAGACGGCGTGAGCCTCCAAAAAACCTTGGAATGTGGGGCCCGGACCCTGCACTATGTGTTTGATATCAACTCCAACAAGTATATGGTGCTGAGCCTGATAGGGGAGGTTGAGAAGATATTCCACATATCCTATCCGCGTCTGGTTGCAGAAAAGGGGAGGATACCGGGGCAGTTCGACAGCAAGTTTGACGATCTGGACAATCTTACGCCGGAGATTGGCGCTGAGGTCCAGAGCCAGCCGGAGTCCGAAGACGAAGATGAATAAACTCCTTACCATTGTTCTGGGGCCCACGGCCGTAGGCAAAACCGCCTACGCAATTGAGCTTGCAAAGAAGGTGGGTTCTCCGGTGGTCAGCTGCGACAGCCGTCAGATATTCCGCCAGATGACAATAGGGACGGCTGTTCCTTCAAAGCGGCAGCTGGAAGAGGTCCGGCATTATTTCATCCAGACAAAATCCATAACCGAGCACTATGCCGCAGGGCAGTATGAAATAGACGCCCTGGCACTTTTGGAAGAACTTTTCAAGACCCACTCTCATATTGTAATGTGCGGAGGCAGTGGCCTTTACATAGATGCAGTCTGCAACGGTCTGGACGCTTTTCCGGAACCGGATATGCAACTCAGGGCCAGCCTGAACAGAAGGCTCAGCGATGAAGGTCCGGAGGCTCTGCGATACCAGTTGCGCCAGCTCGACCCCAAGTCTTACGAGGAGCTGGACATAGCCAATCCACAGCGGATAATACGGGCTCTGGAAGTTACCTTGCAGACCGGCCGCAGGTATTCCGAATGGAAGACCCGGCCCTCAAGGCAGCGTCCGTTCCAGATAGAGAAAACTGGCCTGACTATGGACCGCCAGAAACTCTATGAGCGCATCAACCAAAGGGTTGACAAGATGATGGAGGACGGGCTTCTGGACGAGGTGAAATCTTTGGACAGCTTCCGTTACAAGGATGGGGTCTTTTGCCCAGACCTGGCTCATATACCGCCGCTAAGGACGGTGGGCTACCGCGAACTGTTTGACTTTACAGACGGCAAATGCAGTCTGGAAGA
>CALBPX010000053.1 GCA_937899055.1 uncultured Bacteroidales bacterium | reverse complement strand
AGCAATTTTGGCGGAACATTCTGATTAAGGGAAGCCTGTGTCAAACTCTCCAACTCAGGTCTGGGCTCACCACTGCAAGGAGCGAAATCGTTATTTTGCGCTACCCAAATCACACGGACAACACGCCGTACGGCTATGCGAAAGGCCAATCTTCAATGAAATGAAAGCCCAGAAAGGTGATAAAGTCAAGAAACTCGGACATATGATTGTGTGGCGGAAAAGTTTTGTGCTTAAAAAAACTAAATAAAATAGTTGTACATAAATAAAAAGTAGTTACATTTGCTCTGTAAAATGTAACCTATCAATTTTCTTGAGTAATTGTATCTATAAAAAAGGTGGATTTATGAAAAAAGTTTCTTTGTTTTTTATGGGCTTGCTTGTTGTAGCTATTGTTATTGGTACTAGAGTTTCAGTTTATGCTGATGACAATCTTGGTGCACTGACCGGCCAAGATGAAAAACCGCATGGTCGTTACCGAACAGTAGGATGTGGAGGAACGGCTTTTAATTATTGGAAAAATTATTGCTGCCCACACGAGTTGTATGATAATTGTCCGGATGCAGGAAACTGTAGTTCGTCTTTAATAATTGGATGCGAATAATATCTGAGTTTTGCACGCATTATGAAGTGTCAAGAAAGCCGCTCTCACGAGTGGGTTCTTTGCGAGCAAGACAATCGGACTCGATCTCAACCCCTTGGAAGCCAAGAGCAACTACGGCATGCGGGACGAGCAGGAGAAGGCTTCCATGAGCGACTTTGCAGGGGCTTTCGACAGCATTCTGACGCAGAAACAAGTGCGTACCCTCATTGAGGGACTCTGTAAGACGCCCTTGATTTCTTCTCAGGGAAACGCACGGGCAACAAGGTATCATTGGGTATGATCCCCCTTCTGGTTTTTCAATATATCTGTACATAACCCATTAATTTGTAAAAAATCAGGCGGATATAACGGATCGTGATAATATTTTGCTACCTCTACGTAATATATTTCAAACTAATACATGAAACATATTTTGTTGATAGCAGTTCTGCTTGCTGCGCTGTCTTGTAGAAGCCATGAGGAGGCCGTTCAGGTCAGATTCGATGACAAAGCCTCTTCTATTGCCGAATTTGTTGACAAGATACAGCTAATACCCCTTGAAACCGATTCCGTTCACATTCTTGGTGAAAATCCGGAACTGCTGATTGCTGATACGAGTTTTGTTGTGTCCGATTGGCAGAACGGCAATATTTTCAGATATTCCCTACAGGGACATTTTCTCAACCAAATAGGACAAAGGGGGAATGGGCCTTTTGAGTTTTTGAGCATAGATGGCCTGTCGTATGAGGATAGCGTTGTCACAGTTTTTTCGTATCCGGATAAAAAATTGAGATATGGGCTTGATGGGAAACAAATCTTAGAATGTAGAATAGGAGATTTGGGAATGTTTTCATTTTCATATGGAGATAAGGCTTTGACCTATTATAGATATGGCGCAGGTGTTGATTATCGGGCTGCAATTCTGGATTCTACCGGAGTGACGACACGTTTTCTGAAAGACCCAAATAGCAATAAAGTTTTTAATTTCATGCCTCTTACTCCACCTATAGCAAAGTCTAACGGTGTTTTTTTGTTAGATCCGTTTAATACGACTGTTTATGAGTTTGACAACAACGACATTAAACCGCATATTTCATTTAATCTGAGGCCTTATGCGGTAGATGATAGTTACTATAAGTTTGATAATCCGGCAGAGGCAGCAGGGTATTTGTTTTCACAGGACTATGCTTATATAAACAAATATGCCGAGGGAACTCACATAAAAGTCGTTGAAATAATATTGAATAAACAAGGTGTCGGGAAACCTTATAATGGCATCTGTTATGATGGAAATTGGCACTGGTTTTCTTTTGGAGACTTTAACTCTATGGGCCTGTCTTTCAAGACAGTCTCTTCTGACGATATCGTTTATTTGCTGTTTTCGCCAGAAGACATAGATAAGTTTCCGGAAGAACTCAAGGAGTTCGTCATCAACAAGGATTGCTTGCAAGACCTTGCGGCAGACAGTAACTATGTGCTGGCGAAATTATATTTAAGGACCCATTAATCGCGATAGTTAACATGTGAAACAGATAATCCTCATAGTAAATGTTTTTCTATCGATATTGTGCTTTGGGCAGAATCTGACGCTTGAGGTAGCTATTGCTATGGCTAAGGAGAGCTCCGTGGCAGCAGCAGAAGCCCGGAACTCTTTCTTGTCTTCATATTGGGAATACAGGTCATATGAAGCAAGTCTCAAGCCTTCTGTTGGCATATATGGGAATTTTATGTCGTTTGACAGATCGCTTACTTTGCTACAGGATTACAATACGGGGCAGATTCATTATACTAAAACATACAATTTGCAGAACAGCATAGGTTTGAATGTTACTCAAAATATACCTTTGACCGGAGGAACATTATCTGTCTATTCCGATCTTTCGCGGATCGACCAGTTTGGAGTTGTCAAGGGTGCTGCTTGGTATTCTCAGCCTTTTACTGTTTCTTATACCCAACCCCTGTTTTCTTATAACCAGTTCAGGTGGAACCAAAGAATTTCACCAAAGGAATATGAATTAGCCAAACAAAAATATCTCCAAAGCATGGAAGACATTGCCTTGGAGGTGGTTACCTGCTTTTACGGTCTAAAAATCGCTCAAAGCGAATATGAAACGGCGCAGAACAACTACGCCAATACATGTAAACTCAGACATATTGCATATGAGAGAATGAAGCTTGGCCGCATTACAAAGGATGAATTGTTGAAATTGGACCTGAATATATTGAAGGACAGTATTAAAATCAATGAGGCTCAAGCAAACATTCACCAGTCTCAGATGTTGCTTAATTCACTCTTGGGGAAAGATGAATACTTTGTTGCAGAGGCAACAATTAATCCGCAGCTTCCATTGTTGAATGTTGATTATGAGGGCGTTCTGTCTAAAGCTATTGACAATACCAGTTTTACTGTTCAGCACCAGATAGCTGTTTTAAGGGCAGAATCAGATATTGCGAAGGCGAGGGCTTCGCGTGGTGTTTCAATGACTTTGGTTGCACGCGCAGGGTTGTCTAAGACAGACAAGACTCTGCGCAATGTCTATGCCTCACCGTTGGATCAAGAGGTTGTTGGCGTGAGTTTTTCAATTCCAATCTTCGACTGGGGTGTAGGATATGGAAGGGTACAAAAAGCCAAAGCTTCAAAAGAGGTCGTGTTGGCGAAAATCGAACAGGAGGAAAGTGATTATCGAAGGAGCATCTATTTATTAGTGTCTCAGTTTAATAATCAGAGAGGTCAGTGCAATGTTTCAGCCAAGGCCGCTGAATTATCACGGGAAAGGTACGAATTGATTTCAAACAAGTTCAGGCAAGGCAAGGCCACTGTAACAGAATTGATAGACGCTCAGTCTGAGAAAGATGAATCAGAAATCAAGTACATATCAGATATTTGCAACTTTTGGACATACTATTATAAGCTGAGGAAAATATCTTTATATGATTATATAGACAAACGAAACCTCGGTGTCGATTTTGAAAATTTACTGAGATGAAGAGGATAATAGCAATAACCTTGTTTTTTCCGGTTTATATCGGTGTATTGCTGTTGTTTACAGATTGTTCTGGACATAACAGCAGCAGCCGTTATGAGCAGCCGAGGATGCAATATGAGTATGATGTAAATACGGTAGATACCATCGTTTTGCACAGAACAGCGTTTAAGCGTCAAATTGTGTCCAATGGACGCCTTGCGGCAATAAGAAAAGCCGAACTTTCTTTTTCAACGGCAGGGGTTATCTCATCAATAAAGGTTATAAACGGCAGTTCCGTAGGAAAAGGTTCTGTCATTGCCGAGTTAGATTCGCGGGATGCCGGGCTGAGGGTGGAGTCTGCAAGGATTAGTTTCCAGAAGGCCGAACTGGATATGTATGATTTGCTTGTAGGGCTAGGTTATAAGGCAAGAGACACGGTTTCTGTTCCGCCGCAAATACTTGAAAGTGCAAAAATGCAAAGTGGTTACTTTGCCGCCAAAAGTGAGTATGAAAGAGCTGTGTACAACCTGAAGACATATCGTCTTACAGCTCCTTTCGCCGGAAAAATAGCGGATATTTCAAAAAGAGAGTATGAACAGTCTTCGGGAATTTTCTGCAATCTGATAGACGACAGAGAATTGTATATAGATTTTCCGGTAATGGCATCAGAGATGTCTATGTGTGGGATTGGGACAAATGTGAAAGTTCTTCCCTATACAGACAGCAGGAGTTGTTATGGCAGGATTGTCAGTATAAATCCCACGATAAATGAGAGCGGGCAATTGACGGTAAGGGCATTGCTGGCAAACAATATCGGTTTGTTGGATGGTCAAGACGTTAAGGTCTTGATAGAGAAAGATATTCCGGGACAATTGGTTGTGCCCAAGAATGCGGTTGTTATAAGAGACAACAAGGATGTGATATTTACATATTCTGACAGTCTGGCACATTGGGTTTATGTTGAGATATTAGCTCAGAATGAGGATAGTTACAGTGTAGCCGCCGATAAGTCAAGAAATGCCCTTCTTTCTGAAGGAGATGCTGTAATAATTTCAGGAAACCTTAACCTTGCAGACAAATCAAGAGTGGAAATAGCGAGATAATATGCTCAGACAGTTACTGACAAGGCCGATAGCAGTAACAATGGCTGTTTTTGTTGCCATTGTTCTTGGGCTTGTATCCGCAATCCGTCTCCCGGTGTCCCTAATCCCTGATGTGGATGTGCCTTATATAACAGTTCAGGTGTCAGAGAAGAGCTATTCGGCAAGGGAACTTGAAGAAAAGGTTCTTCAACCGCTCAGACAACAGCTGGCTCAGATAGACGGACTTAAAGATATATCGAGTACGGCTGAAGACGGCAGAGGGGCGGTTTTGCTGTCGTTTGATTTTGGGGCTAACATAGACTATTACTTCATAGAAGCCAACGAAAAAGTGGACCGCACTATGAGTCTGCTCCCGCCGATAAGCCGGCCTCAAGTAATCAAGTACAGTGCTTCAGACATTCCGGTATTCTACCTTAATATATCCTTGAAGGACGGAACAGAAAGCTCTTTCAACGATTTAAGCCGTTTTGTCCGCTCTGTTGTGGTTAAGCGTCTTGAACAGTTGCCCTCTGTGTCCATAGCCGATGCAAGCGGATACGATGAAAATCAGTATCTTATAGAGCCATATATGGACAAAATGCAAAGTCTTGGTTTGTCTTTAGAAGATTTAGAAGGCTATCTGAAATCATCTGACATAAGTTTAGGAAATCTGTCAGTAAGAGACAGGGAGTATCGTTATAACATTAATTTCAAATCTCTTGTGGGCAGCAAGGAAGATTTGCAGAACATTTACTTCAAAAAGGGCGGCCGAGTCTTTCAACTTAAAGATATTGCAAAGGTTTCTTATGCTAACGCAGAATTATCTGGCGGGATCTATAACAGGAGCAATAGAATAATCAGCATTGCAGTAATCAAGCAGGCGGATTCCAAAATATCTGGGGTGAGAGACGAAACAGAAAGTCTTATCGAGTCCATGTCTTCTGATTATCCCGACATTGACTTCAAGATTACCCGCAACCAGTCAGAACTTCTGGATTATTCCATAAGGAGTCTGTTGCAGAATCTTTTGTTTGCCCTTCTTGCTACGGTTCTGGTTATAATCATATTCTTCCGCAATATAAGGCTGTCAATGCTGTCTGCCCTTACGATACCGGTTTCTGTTCTTCTTTCCATGTTTTGCTTCAGGCTGTTTGGAATCAGTATAAACATACTTTCACTTTCCGGCCTTCTTCTTGGAGTGGGGCTTATGGTGGACAATTCCATAATTTTAATAGACAATATAAATGAGCATTACCATAAATCGCCGAGTAGAGAAGATGCCATTGTAAGGGGAACAAAAGAGGTGGCAGGAGTCATGCTGAGCTCAACCCTTACAACGTGCGCTGTTTTTCTCCCGATAGTTTTTATCAAGGGTATTGCAGCAGCACTCTTTTCTGAACAGGCGGAGGCGGTTGTCATAACACTCCTGGCGTCTTATGTTGTTACTGTCATTTGTGTTCCTGTTTTTTATTACAATTGGTTTGGAAAGGACAAGAAATCCGCAAGGTCCTTAACAGAAAAACTGCCCGATATAAACAGGTTTCTCATAGAAAAGGGAGCGGGTATAGGTGCTTTCTTTTTAAATCACAGGAGGATTGTTTTTCCAATTCTGGCAATCTGCGTAGCAGGTCTGTTTTTACTCTATAGGGTTCTGCCTAAAACCCGTCTTCCTCATATGGATCACACGGAAACTATTCTTAAGTTGGATTGGAACGAGCCTTTGGGGCTTGAAACCAGTCTTGAGCGGATTATGGAAATGGAAAGTAACCTGCCGGGAAACACGGAAGAATTCATTATATATGCTGGACACCAGCAGTATATGTTAGGGCACACTGAGAATATGTCTGAAAACATGGCTGAAATTTATATCAAGGGCAAATCTTCGCAGGAACTGGAGCAGATTAAGAGCAGGATATCAAGATATTTGTCAGAAAAGTATAAAACAGCCTTTTATGAATACAAGGAGTCTTCAAATGTTCTTGACTTTGTGTTTGCAGATAAAGAAGCGTATCTAAGTGCCGTTTTCAGGCCCTTGCGGGCCGGTTTTTCAGGAGGGGGAATTCACAAGTTTGAAAACTTGCTTGCAATGATAGATCTATCAAACGATTTAACAATTCCTCCACTTAGATTCAAGCCTTCTCTTGTTCTTTTGCCCGACCATGAAAAAATGGCTCTGTATGGTATTACGGGTTCAGAACTTGCGGATGTCTTGAAAAAAAATCTGGTCGGGAGCAAAATGTTTGATTTGTCCGAGGGCGATGAAATAATGCCGGTGGTGATAAAAACCGGAAGTGGTAATATTTCCGCAATGCTCAAAGAAATATTTATAGTTAAAGGAAATGCCAGAATTCCAGTCAGAGAATTGCTAAGAGAAACATACTCACAAGACCTTAGAACGGTGTGTGGAAATATTGGCGGAGAAATTGTGCCGGTAGAATTGAATGTAGAAGCAGGGCATGAATCGGAGGCAATTGAAACGGTCCGTGATATAGTAAGAGATGATGGCTCTTTTGATGTGTCTTTTAGTGGTGTCTGGTTTTCTGGAAGGAAGCTTGCTTGGGAGATGCTGGCGGCTCTGTCTGTGGCCATAGTCATACTTTACCTGATATTGGCTTCTCAGTTTGAGTCTTTGAAACAGCCTGCAATAATCCTATCCGAGGTGGTAATAGATTTTTTCTTTGTTTTTCTTTTCCTGTGGATTTTGGGCATAAGTCTGAATGTAATGACGATGATAGGACTAATAGTTACAAGCGGAATAGTAATCAACGATTCCATACTCAAGATAGATACCATAAACAAACTCGTTCTTTCTGGAATGGATATGGATGAGGCTATAGTCACGGCAGGCCATAGAAGAATGAAGTCTATAATTATGACATCTCTTACAACCGTGCTGGCCGTACTTCCTTTTCTGGATAGAGGCAGTTTGGGTGATTGCTTGCAATATCCGATGTCTGTGGTCATTATAGTTGGTATGTTTGTAGGCACATTTGTAAGCTTGTTCGTGGTTCCGGCCCTTTACAGAACCCTTTATTCAAAGCGGCAATCTACTTCAGATGAATAAAAGGGTAAACATATCACCTTTTTCAGTCTTGCTGGCCACTATTGCCATTACGATAACCGGCCTTCTCTGTGTACGTTCTCTGAGCCTGAGTTATATTCCGGAAGAAAAACGCAGCACAGTAGGAGTCAGTTTTTCCTATGGCGGAGCAACGCCATTGGCTACAGAAAAGAATGTAACATCAGTCTTGGAGTCAGCTCTTTCCCGAATCAAGGGCTGCGAAGGAACATCTTCTGTGTCTTCTTCAAAAGGAGGAAGAATATATCTGACATTTGGAAGTAAAGCTGATATGCGGGCGGTTAGGCTTGAGGTCGCCACAATTGTAAGAAGCGTTTATCCCCGTCTTCCAGACGGTGTTTCATATCCTGACATATCGCTTGGAACAAGAGGAGTTTCCTCAAAGGAATCTATTGTGTTTGTCCTCAAGGGTGATATACCAACCTCCGAGATATACAATGTATCCAGAGATTTGCTTCTGTCTCCACTTTCCTCGGTGAAGGGGGTTGAAAGAGTAGATATTTCGGGATATGCCCCTCTTCAGACGGTAATAGAATTTGACGTAAACTCAGCGAGGTCTTTCGAAATAACATCTGAGGAATTATTTGAGGCATTAAGAAGGGCAGGTTGTTCTGAAAATATAGGATTGTCTAAGGATGCTTCTGGGAACATTATTTCTGTATGGCTTAAGGCGGATAAAGAGGCTCTTGAAAACATACCAGTGGCTTCCCGCCACGGATTTGTTGTGCATCTTTCGGATCTGGCAACAATAAAAACGGAGGAAGCCGAAAGTAATTCTTATTACCGTATAAACGGACTAAATACACTTTCGATTTCGGTTTGGACGTCTCCGGAGGCAAACAGTCTCAAAACAATTAGTAACCTGAAGCAAAAAATGGAAGAGTTATCGCTGAATATTCCCGATTCCATTTCTTATTCAATTGGTTACGATTCTTCTGAATTCATTTCGTCAGAACTTAACAAGATATTGGCAAGAACGTTGATTTCTATAATTGCCTTGATTGCCTTTGTTCTTATTTCGTACAGGTCTCTCAACTATACTTTTGCTGTTTTATTAACAATAACAGCCAACATTTCAACGGCTCTGCTTGTATATTATATTGCAGGGCTGAACCTTCATCTTTATTCCCTTGCCGGAATAACCATATCAATGGGAATGATGATAGATTCAACTATCATAATGACTGACTATTACAGCAGAAAGGGCAGCCGTGCTGTGATTTGGGCGATATTCGGAGCCGTAGCAACAACCATAGCAGCTCTTTTTATGACATTTACTCTTCCGTCGGAGCTGAGAGCTAATCTTTCTGATTTTATATATGCCATAACCATCAATCTTGCAGTGTCTTTGGCTGTAGCCTATTTCTTTGTTCCGTCTTTGCTTTATTACATACCACTGGGCGGCAATGGAAGGACCGCCTCATTTTCTTTTTTGAAAAAACTTGCGAGATTTGACGAGGCTTACGAAAAGTACATATCTTTTTTTGTCGGTCACAAATGGATTCTCCTGATTCTTTTGACAGTTGGCTTTGCTTTTGCTCTGAGGTTGTTTTACGGCTCTCTTTCCAGAGTTGATTTCGGTCGGCTTCCTCAAAAGAAAAGCCTTCTTATAACTACAGGACTCAGTCAAGGGCACACAGTGCAACAATTGGACAAAATCGTCCGGCAGATGGAGAACTATCTTGCTCAATATGAACAAATAGAACTCTTTACATCAAGAGTACAATCATACGACAGGGCGGTAATAGAAGTGTTTTTCAAGCCGGAATATGAAAACACTTTCTTTCCTATGGAACTCAAGCAAAGTGTCATATCTGCCGCATCTGATTATGGAGGTGCCAATTGGACCGTCAGTGGTATAGATGATAAATACTTCAGCAATTATATAGGGGGCTTAGGGCGTTCTAATGCAATACAAATAACAGGTTATAACTTTAACAGCCTGTTTGGCTATGCTCAGGAGTTGTCGGAGTTTCTTCAGAAATATTCCAGAGTCAGAAATATTCAAATTAGAAGTTCCATAGACCAACCTCCTCTCTCTCAGATAGATTTAAAATACGATTTTGAGAAATTGGCTGTTGCTGAAATTAGTCCTAACGTGTATTATAGGGTGCTCCAGGAGGTTCTATATAAAAGAAGCCTTGAACATTCGCGCCCCAAAGTACTGCGTTCCTCTCAACTGGACGTGTATGATTTATGGCAGGCAAGTACATCCCCCCTTATGGTTTCAGGCAGTTCGGTTACCCTGTCTGATGTGGGAGTAATAGAAAAAACAGACTCCAAAATAAATATCGTAAAAGAAAATCAGTCTTACCGGCTGCTTGTCTGTTATGATTTCCTCGGAGGTGTTAAAATGAACAGCCTCGTGGAAAATAAGGCAATAGACTATCTGAATACGGAAGTCCTTCCAATGGGATATAAGGCAAACTCAATGACATATAGATTTGACATAAAAAAGCAGAGCCTTAGGTATGTTTATTTGGTATTCCTTATCCTGCTGGCCTTGTTCGTGTTTTTGTCCGTTCTTTTTGAATCTCTGCGATATCCGCTTGCTGTCATCATTATGGTACCGGTTTCCATTATCGGTCTTTTTCTTGTGTTCGGATTCTCCTCATATATATTTGATGCGGGAGGATTCTCCGCGATAATTTTATCTGCTGGAATAACGGTCAATGCTGGTATATATATGCTTTGGACTTTTAAGAAAAATCTTTCAGAGACAGAGCACAAGGGGCTTGTTATAGACAAACCAAGAAGAATAAAGATTTTTATGAGGTCTTTCCATCAAGAAATCAGACCAATAATGCTTACAATCATATCTACCGTAATAGGACTTGCCCCATTTCTTATAGAAGGACCACAGGAAGCTTTCTGGTTCGATTTTGCTTTGGGGGTTATTAGTACACAACTATTTTCCTTAATAGCCGTAGTCTTTTATTTGCCCGTGTTTGCCAACAGTTTTTATTTGTATATCACGGAATAACGTTGAGGTCTATCCTAATAATGCTTGTAGCTGGTTTTGCATTCGTCGCCAGAGTAACAACTATCGTGTTCCGGCCTCTTTTTCCCTCGGTGTCAATAGTAATATCTACCTGCCCGATTGCACCTGGTTCCAATATTTCCTGCTGAACAACAGCCTCTGTACAATTACACGTCTTGTTTACATTTTTTACTACAAGCGTCTGATTTCCTTCATTTTTATAGCGGACCGAAACATTATAGGTCTCACCCGCTCTTATTGAAGGAACATTTATAACACGACTGTCTAAAAACTTAAATTTGGGTCCTCCTTGACAAAAAACTAATGTCTCACAAAAGAACATTATCACAAAAAGTAATATTAACCCTAATGCTATTTTTGATCTGCTACTCATAATATTCTTTGTTGTGAATCTCCCTGTACAACACCCTTGCTGGATTATTTTTGTTTTTATTCCCAGAATACCCCAGCCTGTTTATTTCGTTAGATCTTACCGCCTGCTGATAAAGTGACTCAAAATCCGTGGAATAAAGATCTGAATTTATTAAACCTAACCCCAGATTCTCTTTGAGTACTTTAAACCAAAAGTCATGGTTAACTATTTCAACCGCATAATAGGTAGCACCTGCACCAAAAGAAGAACCCAAAAAGCCCCTGATTTTATCTTTTTGCTTCTTGCTCACAATTGGCACAATTTCAGAAAAAACAATTTCCGTTTCGGTTTTTAACCTATTCTCAAATGGCCGCCTGTATGGATTCCACTCAATGTAATACCAATCTCCTCTTTTCAAAGGTGATTTCTGAGGTGCACGCCAGGTTACAGCCATTTTAACAGAAGCGGTAAAAATACCTAGTTCATTATGTACATAACATACTGACCATTTATACGGAGTCAATAAAACACCGGCCTTTGCTTCCTTGTTTCTTATGAAAGAAGAATACCTATCCTCTGCATTTTCAAGTTCTACCTTTAGAACTTTACCATCTTCTGTCAATACAATCTTTCCAGTGCCCAAAAGCTTTGTGTGTCCTGGAAACTTATTTGATTTCGTCTTAAAGACAATGGTATATAATTTTTCCCCTCTCTCATTCGAAATAGATTCCAGACGATAAGAGTAATCTTTTACATATTTTTCATTTAACGGCGAGTATATTTCCACTGTCCTTTTTATGTCAAGAGCGCGTAAATTAAATTCGTTGACATAATTAACATTAAAAAAATCCTCATCAGATACCGCTTGATTTACCACGCTATTAGGGCCTGCAGAAGTTTTTTTTCCTGAAAGATGAAAATCAGACACAAATGAATCTAGAGCCCCGAAAACACCCATAAGATTCCTGTCGTCCCAATAATGGCGAATGTGGTCCTGATTAAAATCCAAAGATCCCCAAAGTCCGTAAACAAGATATTGCTGTACCGGTTTTTCACCGGAATAAATCATTCGACGATAACCCATTGTCGCCACATAATTTTTAAGATATCTTTTCGAGAACAGTCTGCTAGCGCTACCCAACAATTTCATCAAAGACTCCTCCGGCATTATATATAACTCGCTTAAAAGCCCTGCCTTATACAGGACTACTATCTCCTTACGACTTCTCATAGCCAAAAATGAAGTTGGCTCTGAAGAATAAAAATCCGAATAAACCTTAAAAACCGTGGTATCTGGAATGTGCACATCAGAGATATCTATAAAACCGTTACTATCCGAGCTTAAATAATATTTACCGCTCGAAGAAGCAAAATACAGATATGGAACTGCATCCCCGTCCTGGGTAATAACTTTAATCTCTTGAGCTACGCAATAGTATGAGTTAAACGCCAGAAGCAGAAACAGCAGAAACCGGCTCTTTATATCAGTCTGTTGTACCACCTTCTCCCCCTGCATTTTCAAATAATTTAAATTTAACCAATATAAAATGTTCGTTAATATAATCTGCCCGCTTATAGGAATAGTAAAAACCATCGCACCCGCGACCAAATAATTCGAATCCAGAATCAACAAGAATGTCTCCAATCAAATCACAATCTTTATATATCTGCAACTTTCTTTTCCCGTTGTCCAACATACATGTTCTGAATACAAATTCACCGTCTGAAAACAACTTGTCGTAATACCCATGCTTATTTCTGTATGCGGTCCCATGTTCTTCAAAATCCTCAAACGTGACTGTCTCAGGATAGACACCGGAGATCAAATCATCAGCAACCCCAAATGAATAAAGAGGTTCACCAGATAAACTCATAACATAGATTTTCGGATCTGCGTTAAAGGAAACCATTATCTCATTTCCTTTTACCAAGAAAGAATATCTTCCAAAAACAGGAATATTTTTCTTTGCATAAACAGAAGGGTAGTGTCCCACGAGTTTGAATGTCGCAGAAATATTTTCTGGTTCATATATGGCAAAGAGATAGGAATCTCTCCAGAACTCCTTTGATTTTGAATGGACCTCATAAGGATTATATGCAACATGTTCCGTTAAAACAGGAAGATATAAAATACCATATCTATAAACTATTTGGCCGACGTAATTGTTAAACTCATACATTTGGGGCACCTTGGGATCTGGATTTCTATAAAGATTCCCCCAGTCCGCCTGGAGAAAGTTCGTATCAACGGCCGTAAACCAAGAGGCTGGCTCATAAAAGAGTTTTTTCGAAAAGTCAGCATTAAAAATGTTTACACTTGAGTTGTTGTCCAGACTCAAAAAACATCCATTTTGATCAAAAGAGGAGCTCCACGAAGGTAATAACATTTCATTAGGTCCACGCCCTTGCGTTATATAAGTGGTATCATATTCTCCGTTTAGATTATAGGAGTGTATTCCAACAGCATATCTATCTGCAAAGTATATCCTGTGCCCCACCGGTGACATTAACCATTGGCCAGAAAAAGATGTCATTGACGCATCAAAAACAATACTATCCATTTTCAAGGTCTCTATTTCCACCTTTTTTTTACCCAAATGTTCTATCCCAGAATAAAAACCCTTATCATCATCACAACAAACCACCAACGTTTGCATCATAAGTATTGTAAACAATATCGATGTTTTTTTCATCACTTTATAAATTTTATTATAACAAATATAACTATTTTTCTTGACAAGTGTGTCTTTCCCTGAAAAAGTGACTCGTAAAACACGAGTTACAATGTTTTTTCGTGAGAAAACAAGCGGAAACGCAAGAAAAAACGATGATTCCGCTGTTTTAGCCGGTAAAAACCGAGCATTTTTTAGTTTTATTTTCAACATTCGGCTCAATGGGGCATTCTGCCCCAGCCGCCGCGGCTTACCCCTGAGAAGTTTTTCATAGAGTTTGTCTGGCTTACGCCACCTTTCTC
>CALBPX010000052.1 GCA_937899055.1 uncultured Bacteroidales bacterium | reverse complement strand
TGATGGCACGAGGCACTTCCTGTATCTCGTCCAATATCAGGAGGGTCTTGCCAGGGGTGATGGTACACTGTTCCATCAACTCAATCTCCCTGATGATTCGCCGCACATCGAAATCATATTCAAAGATGGCAGCATAGTGGCTGCTCGACTCCAAGTTGACATAGCACATGCTGTCGAAATAGTTCTGGCCAAACTCCTTCAACGTGTGCGTTTTACCACACTGCCGCACTCCTGTGACGAGTAATGGCTTACGCCTCGAATAGTCTCGCCACTTCACTAACTCTTTGAGAAAATCACGTTTCATACTTTGTATTTTACAAAAATCATACTACTTTTGACTATTCTAATAACGTTTTTGGCACGACTTTTATTGTGTCTTCTTGCAAAATTGGCATCAGTTTACTTGTACATAAGACCCTAAAAATTCCTTACTATACTCCATATTTTTCAGCAAATTTGTGGAGTATGGTCGCAAATTTACATACAAGTTGGGAGAAAAGCAAGTTATTTCCGCTTTACCTTACAGAGATACTCCAATATACGTTACCTCTCCAAACCTTCCGTTAAGAACCTCCTGAGATGAAGATGGGTTATGCCATTGTCATCAGACTTGGTAACCAATGGTGTCATAGAGATGACATATTTGGGATAGTTGTCCTTGATGGCACGAAGATTACCAAACTCACGCTCATACGTGTTATCGTCGGCTATGATATAAGAAGCCTGCACATAGATCCTTTCGCCTTTTGGCTTTGTGCAGACAAAATCAATTTCGCCAGCCCGAAGTTGTCCGACCATCACTTCATAGCCCAGACGGACAAGGTGATTATAGATGATGTTCTCTATCACCTTCTCAATGTCTCTCTCACGCGAACCGCCTACAAGAGCATTACGAATACCATGATCTTCAAAGTAGAATTTATCATTGCTCTCAAATATCTTCCGTCCGTGAATGTCATACCTGTTCACCTTGTGAATCATGTATGATTCGCACAGATACTTAGCATAATTGATAATGGCAGTGGAGGTGATGTTCTCCCCTTGCGACCGCATATACTTTGCTATGCTGTTGGCAGAAATGATTTTCCCTGCATTGTCAGCAAGGAAATGTACAAGGTTTTCCAGAAAAGCCACATTACGGATATTATTCCGCTTGATAACATCCTTCAGCAGTACGGTGCTATAGACATCCATCTGGTACTCTCTGGCATCCTGTTCATCAAGCCCTATCTTTTTCAAACCAGGTAATCCACCAAACTGAATATACTTTGCCAACGTATCATCGCTGTTGGGCAGGTTATGAAACTCCATGAATTCCTCATAGCTTAGTGCCTGGACATAGACTTCTTTGTAGCGACCACCTATTTTGTTGGCCAAATCCCCACTAAGCATGTTGGAGTTTGAGCCTGTTACAATGATTTCAATATCAGGCTCCTCATAATAACTGCGAATACTGTTTTCAAAACCTTCTATATCCTGAACTTCATCTATCAAGATGTAGTTGGTCTTTGTCTTGTCTCGCCGTTCATCAATATAGGCATTCAAGTCCCGGTCGGTCTGAATGTCGGCAAACTCATGTTTCTCTTTGTCAATGAAGATAATGTTTGCATGGGCATCTTCTGCCACCTTATCCCTAAAGAGGCGTAGGGTGTAGCTCTTTCCCACACGACGTTGACCGACTATGATAATGATAGTGTCCTTACCAAGATGCTTCGTTATCTTGTCAAGATAACTTTGTCTAACGACTGCTTTCATATCTTTTATAGATGAAATTTGCTACAAAGATAATAATTTTATCTTTTATAAAAGACAAAATCCAACCCAAAAGGGAGGGCCGGCATAGTCCGCAAGAGACTAAATTGCGTGATTCCATCGTTATTGATACTTCTGGAAATTATACTTTTCCCGGAGAGCAGCCTTTGTATCTTCATCCTGATGGGTGAAGAATGCTTTCCAACCGGGGCACCAGTTAATGTGCCAACGCCAGAAGCGGCCTTTTAGGGATTTGGGGCTCTTGTCGTAGGATGCGCGGAACTTGCAGTTCTCGCAACGGAATGTGGTGTCTGCCATATTATGTTTTTTGGGTTAATTAAACATCTCTTTTGCAAAGCGGAAGAGGGATTGTCAGGTTGAAACGGTGACCTGGCCGTTGTCGCAGAGGGTGACATAGTCTCCTTCATAGATGGTGACGGGCCCGTCAGGTGTCATGAGTGAGAGCATGGAAAAGCCCATGCAGAAATATGGGGCCATGAGTCTGTCGCCGAGTAAAGCCTTGAGTTCTCCATAGTTGGTTCCGGTATATTGAACACGTGTCATAGTCCGAGTTGAGCCAAAAAGTGCTGGAAAATATCTGGACGGCAGGCCAAAGGGAATACCAGGCCATAGACTGCTCCCCAGAAATGGGCGGAATGGCCAATATTGTCTCTGTTCTGCTTTGCCATATACCAGCAGTACAGAAGGTACAGCGGCGCAAAGATGTAGCCCGGAACAGGAATGGGAATCAGGTAGATATAGATGCCCATCTTTGGCTCAAACAGGATGCTGGCAAACAATATGGCCGAAACGGCTCCGGATGCCCCTACTGCGTTGTAGTTGTAGTTGTTACGGAACTTGAACAGATCCCACAGAGAAGAAACTGCAATGGCAGATACATAAAGCAGAACATACAGGACAACCCCCGCCACATTGCCGAAGGCCAGAGCAAAATATTGTTCCACCACCCCGCCGAAGAAGAACAGGGTGAGCATGTTGAACAACAGATGCCCCCATCCTCCGTGGACAACTCCGTAAGTGAACAGCCTGTACCATTCTTTTCTGTACCACACGCCGTATGCGTTGAACATCAGCTTATTTGAGTTCAATGCTCCTGTAAAGCACAGAATGCTCAGCAGGCAGGTAGCGGCTATGATGATTACTGTAACCATTGCAAGTCCAAATTTACACATTTTAATCTGCCGTGGCCGGAATTTATGTAAATTTGTGTGTTGCTATGCTTTAAATTTATGAAAGTCTGTGTAATAGGCGGAATATGAACAAATACCTGGATTTATCGCCCGAAGTGGCAAAGGCCTTAAATGAGGGCAAACCGGTGGTAGCCCTTGAATCTACCATAATCTCTCACGGAATGCCCTATCCTCAGAATGTAGAAACCGCTCTGCGCGTAGAGCAGACCATAAGGGAAAACGGAGCAGTTCCAGCCACCATAGCCATCATCGGCGGGCGGCTGAAAGCAGGTCTTACTGCGGAGGAAATAGAGTATCTGGGCAAGAAAGGCCGCTCCGTTGCAAAGGCTTCCAGACGAGACCTTCCCATACTGGTTTCCAAGAAACAGGACGGAGCAACCACCGTAACCACCACCATGATCATAGCCTCAATGGCCGGAATCAGGGTGTTTGCCACAGGCGGCATAGGCGGAGTTCACCGCGGAGCTCAAACTACAATGGACATATCGGCCGATCTGGAAGAACTTGCAAAAACTCCGGTCATGGTAATCTGCGCCGGAGCCAAGAGTATATTGGATCTGGGTCTTACTTTGGAATATCTTGAAACCAAGGGAGTTCCGGTCATAGGCTACGGCACGGACGAACTCCCTGCATTCTACACACGCCACAGCGGATTCAAGATTGATTACAGGATAGACACTCCGCAGGAACTGGCCTCTGCGTTCCGCACAAAAATGGAAATGAACCTCCAGGGAGGCATGCTGGTAACCAACCCCATACCGGAAGAATACTCAATGGATCCTCAGCGGATAAATGCCGCAATAGATCAGGCCATTGCAGAATGTAACGCAAAGGGCATCAAAGGAAAAGACACAACGCCGTTTCTGCTGGAGCGCATCAAAGACATTACCGGAGGAGATTCCCTTGAGTCCAACATCCAGCTGTTGCTCAACAATGCAACTCTTGCGGCAAAAACCGCAGCCCTGCTATGACAGCAGTGTTTTATTTTATCAAATCGGTACCTCAGCGGAGCGGAAGGAACTGAAACAAGTTCCGCAAATTTCCTTAACTTTTCTACATCTGTGCGTCTAACATACGGAGTATGGCAAAAAGCTTTGACATAGAACTTGCAGAACTGAGGCCAAAGGTACTTGCCCTCACCCGCAGATTTTTCAGTTCCGCCCATCTGCCTTCAGACCCGGAGGACATTGTGCAGGATGTTCTGCTGAGCCTCTGGAGGGCAAAGCAGAACGGAACAGAGGTCAGGAACGCCGAAGCTTGGGCTGTCAGGGCAACCAAGAATGCCTGCATATCTGTCTGGCGCAAGAAAAGTACTTCAGCGTTTTCCAGGCTTACGCCGGCGGACGAAAGTAGCGGAAGTCTGGTGTCAGGCAGCTCCGCCCTGGACAGGATAAGGGAATCGGAAGCCTCAGCGATTCTGCAAAGAACCATGAAAGGTTTTTCTGACGGAACCATCAGACTGCTCAGGTTAAAGGCATCGGGGCTGTCGCTGGATGAGATTTCAGCCATAACCGGAAGAAGCAAGGGCAGTGTGAAAAGTTCAATTTCCGCAGCCCGCAAAGCACTGATACAAAGCCTTGAATGAAGCTAAAAAAATAACTGATTAAGCTAAAAAAAATACAAAACCACGATTAGGCTAAAACAAAAGAGTAAATAGAATAACACAACACCGTTATGGCACCTTACGATAACATAGACAGAAAAGCTCTCATACAGAGGTATCTGAATGCAGAAACTTCCGTGGAAGAAGAGCGCCTTCTTGCTGAGTCTTTTGAAGGGAACCCGCCGCAGGATAAAGAAGAAGAGAGGGTTGCGTCAATCATTTCTTTTTCACAAAACTTCTTTGAGAGTCAATCATCGGAAGAAGCCGTTGCCGGAGGGGAAGCCGCCGAGGAGTTTGACCGGATTGTCAGCCAGGACAACAACACACAAAGAGCCGGGAAGCGCAACAGGATCCTGGTTTGGAGTCTTTCACTATCAGGGCTTGCGGCAGCGGTTGCGCTGTTTTTCTTGCTTCACACAAAACCGGCTGCGCCTCAAGCAGACAACGGTAAGGACCTGATTCAGCAGATACAGCATATGCAGATAATTTCCCAGCTGAGCCTTGAAGAGGCGGACAAATGCGAATTCCACCCTATTGAGGGAGGATACGTGATGACAGCCTACTTCCCCGACGGGAATACATCATCCTACATACTTGTCGCCGAGGAAGAAGGGAACACCTATTCCCTTCTCAGCCTGAACCAATGACAGGTCTGGGCACAAACTCTTCATCCATCGTTCAACACCACAAAGAAACAATTAAAAACTCCTGAAGATTATGAAAACAAGACTTCATAAGTTGCTTTTAGCCACTTTCTTCTGCCTGGTGGGCATTGGTGCCTATAGCCAGAAAACCATGTACATAATAGACTCTGAGGTTGTAAATTTCAATGGCCAGCAGCTCAAAGGAAAACTCATCAAGAATTACATCATCCAGACCATTGGAACCGGAAAAGATGCTACAACCTTGCATATCATAACAACAAACAGCAATCCAAGCCAGTACCATATTGCAAATATCGGGGGAAATTACAAAATAACAGCTGATGGCTATAACATGGACAATATGGGCCGCGATTCTGCCAATTTAATCACTATGCGCATCAAGGATCCGGATAATCCTGACAGGACCATAATCATCAAACATTCCGGTTTCAACGACACATCAAGAACCGCTGTATTCAATATCACGAACAAGAACCCGGAACAAAACGTAAAGTATGTCATTGACGGAAAATTATACAACGATATAACTGCTCTTAAAAGCCTTAGCCCATCCGCAATAAGAAGAATTGCTATTTACAAAGAAGGTTCACCCGAACAGCTCAAGTACGGGAAAGGCTTTGCAGTCATAGCCATAGACACAAAACCCTCAAAGTCCAAGTAAGAGCAGCTGGCTGTGCTTTATCGCTGTTTTAGTTTTAGTTTTATTTATCTTTGCTTTGCTTTAACCGTATGAAAAAATATATCGGAGCAATCATATTTTTACTGTTGTTTGCCTTGTCTGCCAAGGCTCAGGTATTCATTTTCAACGAAGATATGTTTGCCAGAAGGATGGGCACAATAAAAGTGAAAGTCATTGATTCACTGACCAGTGAACCTATATCTTACGCTTCTGTATATATTGTGCCGGCAAAAGACACCACTATTACGAATTTCATACTGTCCGACACTGCCGGAGTTGCTACCTTGAAGGAGGTTCCTTTCGGAAATTATGTCTTCCATATTGAGATGATGGGTTACAAGCATTACTCAAAGGAGAGGTATTTCAAGGAAGACCAGATGGATTTGGGCACCATCAAGCTCAAGTTGGATGAGAATTATCTCTCAGCGATTACCGTGAGCGAAGTAGGCAATCCTATAGTGATGAAACAGGACACGATAGAATTCAACGCCTCGTCTTTCAGGGTTGGCACCAATGCCATGCTCAGAGACCTGATAAAGAGGATGCCGGGTATGGAAATCACTGAGGAGGGCAAGGTCAAGTTCAACGGGGAATTGATTGACAAGCTTACCGTTGGAGGACGCACCTTCTTCTTCAACGACCAGAGCATTGCCCTGAACAACCTTCCGGCTGCTGTAGTTGACAAAATCCGCGTGATAGACAGAGAGTCAGAGCAGACAAGGAATACCGGCATCCAGGACGGAAACCGCGAGAAGATTCTGGACGTGGGGCTTAAGAAAGAGTACGAGGATGGCTGGTTCGGAAATGTGAATCTCAAGGGCGGAACCACCATTGATGGCAAAAAGGGCGACGAGCCTCTGAGAGATAATCGCGGAGCATTGTACAGCGCATACGCCCTGGCTGCAGCCTACAACAAGAAAGACCAGGTGACCGTAATTGCCAATGGAATGAATGTCAGCGACTCCGGTGAGACAACTTTTGTAGTAAGCGGCGATGGTGACGCTGATTTAACAGTTGCTGCCACCCAGGGTCTTTCGTCTGCCGCCCAGTTGGGAGTCAATGTCAATACGTCAAGAATAAAGGATGTAGAAACAACGGTAAGCGGAAATTACAAATACACCGATACTGAATCCGGATCCAGACGGTTGAGGACTACCTATCAGGAAGGCGGAAACCTGTTGTTTTCATCAGAAAATTCCGGAAGGTCCTTCGGTAACGGTGCAACTGCGACACTCGAGATGAGGAAAGAGAAAGGCAAGGTATGGTTCTCCTTTGTTCCTCGATTCAGTTTCGGTAAAACGGATTCTTACAGTAACTCCTCTTCAGAAACTTCAAGAGAAAAAACTCTTATAAACCAGTCCGAAAGCCATTCGCGCAACCATTCTCTCAGCAGAACCGGAAATCTAAGCACAGGCTTTTCAATCAGGGATTTAGGCGGAAAGACAGGACGTATATTCCATTTTAACATCAACCTCAATATCAGCAACAACGACGGACGCAGCAATGAGCAGACTATCCTGAAAACCTCAACCGGAGAAGAAGACCGCACAATGCGTTATGAATCTAATTCTTCTTCATACAACTTGCTGAGTTTAATGAGATTTACAGAACCTGTTTCCGACAAAGTAACTCTTGCAGCGCTGGCCACTGTCAGGTATTCAGAATCTGAAAGCACAAGAGACGCATTTGATGCAGGCGGTTTTAACGCCTATTATTCGGTGGAGAACAAGACCCATTACATTAACCAGAAGTATGATGCCACACTCCAGTACAAATTTGGGAAACAAAACTATATAACATTCGGGGTCACTGCCAACGGAACCCTCAACAGGCTTATCTCACAAAGTTTCAACGTCAAGGACACTACCGGTAAAGGAGAGTGGAAATGGTATGTGGCTCCAACCCTGCAGGCTCTGATTTCAGATGGAACAAACCGCATTCAATTCACTGTTTCAGGCCATACCAACAAGCCGAGCAGCAGCCTTATGGTTCCGGCCCTGAATATCAGCAACCCGTCGCACCTGAAACTCGGCAACATCTACCTTAAGCCCTATTCTTCCGCCATGATGAACATTTATTGGACCCGCAATAACAAACAGAAATTCACAAACCTGATGGTCCTATTGACTGGAACCGTCAAAAACAAAGCCATCAGCAACGCTCTATGGTATGATCCTGACGGAATCCTGTACTATATTCCGGTAAATTCCAAGAATCCTGAGCTGGTGGCACAACTGTCGGCTAACTACACAACTCCCCTGGGCCCCCAAAAAATATGGTGGCTGAGCCTTCACGCAGGAACGTCTTATAGTTTTTCTTCCAGTTTTCAGTCCACGGGAATCCTTACGGCTCTTGACAGGGAAGCCTTTGACTACACCGAATTCATGGCAGACTTCTGGGGAGACAGCAAGGGCAACCGCTTCTACGGCGGAATGAGCGGCTTCAGAAAGAGCCAGACCAAGGTCTTTACTCCAAACGGAGGTTTCAATATCGTATACAAACAGAATCAATTAACTTTATCCGCCAGTGCCTCTGCCAATGGAAGGATATCACGCTATTCTCTGGACAAGAGGGCTAACTCAAACACTCTTACTACAAGGATAGGTTTGGAAGGCACATACACAACAAAACACGAGTTTGAGTTCACTTCAGAAATAGACTATGTCCATTACAAGGGTTATGCTAACGGATACGGCAAGCCGGAATGGCAGTGGAATGCTCAAATATCCAAGAACATAGGGGCCTTCAACCTCAGTGTCAAGATGATTGACATACTGAACCAGACCCGCAGCCTCAGCCATACTGAAGCAGCAAACTATGTAGAAGACTCCTACAGGCTGGTAATGGGCCGCTATATACTCTTTGGCATAAAATGGAACTTCGGCAAGATGAACGCCGTAAATAGCAGGAGAGCCCAGAAAGCCGCATTCAGCATCTTTTAACAACCAAGCGATGAAAATTTCTAAATACAGATTGATTTTCCTGCTGCCAGCCATAGTTGGCTGTGCGGCTGCATCGTACGCCCAAAAACAAACCAGACAAGACGTTACAGAAGAAACAATTGAGGAACTGATGGCAAATATGTCTGTAAGGGAAAAGGTTACCCAACTTTTCATCTTTGACATCTACCCCAATCCAAGCAATTCAAGAAGAGCTTTTGAAGACTCGCTGGTAAGGCATTATGGGGCCGGAGGTATCATTGTCATGGACGGCTCCGTATATGATCTGGCAGAAAGGATGAATTACCTGAGTTCAATCTCCCAAATTCCTATGCTCTACACCATAGATGCAGAATGGGGCGCTGCAATGAGGTTTGAAGAATACCTTAAATACCCCAAGCAGGAAAGGCTGGGGAAGCTCCCTGATGCAGAAAAACTGGTTTACAGCATGGGGCGGAACATAGGCCGTGAACTCAAGGACCTTGGCTTTGCCGTAAACTTTGCACCGGTTGTAGATATAAGCCCCGACAACGATTTTGTTAGGCAGAACAAAGCCAAGACCGCCATAGCCCCCCGTTCCTTCGGAAGTAATCCGCAAAGAGTTGCAGCCCTGGCTTCTGCATATCTGAACGGGATGAAAAAAGAGGGAGTGCTGGGGTGCGGAAAGCATTATCCAGGGCTCGGCGATACCTATATAGACAGCCATGATCAGATGCCTGTGATAGACCATTCTCTGACAATGATGGACAGCGTGGATCTGGTGCCTTACAGCAGACTTATAAAAGAAGGGCTGGGGATGATTATGGTTGCACATGTAAGCAACCCCAACATAGACCCCAGCGGCCTTCCGATGTCTATTTCCGGGCCCTGCATAGACGGCCTGCTCAGAGGCCGCCAGAACTACAACGGTATCATAATCACAGACGCCATAGTAATGAAGGGCGTATCTGAGGGCAGAGATCCTGTGGATGTAACAGTTCAGGCCTACCGCAGCGGTTCCGACATACTTCTTATGCCCATAGACATAACCGGCGCCATAGAAGCCATTACAGACTCCGTTGAACGAGGCGTTTTTTCTCTGGACGAGCTCAATATGAAAGTCCGCAGAGTATTGGCTTTCAAGGCAGAAGCAGGCCTGTTCAGCCCCTCTTTCAAAACCTCCCCTTCCATTGCAGCCGGAACCTTTGAAACCACTCAGGCCCTCAGGCAATATCTGGAAAAGAAGGTCCGCCAGGCTCATCGCAGAGATTCCCGTCTGATCCGCAGAATGGAAAGAAGCGAACGGAAAGCCGAGCGCAGGAGAGAAACTCCCCAGCAGATGGAACGCTCTACCATGATAGGAATAGGAGCCGGAATATCTCTGCCCTAAAACACCTAAAAATCAACCTCGGCGATTCTCAGACCTTCGGAATCTGAAGATATTGCTTGAGAGTTTCAACATACTCGGCGAAAGCATTGCGCCCTTTGTCGGTCACGCGGCAGAGAGTGCAGGTTTTCTTTCCCTTGAAGGTCTTCTCCACCTCTATGTAGCCCGCTGCGGAGAGCTTGTCGAGCTGCACGCTCAAGTTCCCGGCTGTGGCTCCGGTCTGAGACTTGATGTAAACGAAGTCTGCTTCATTCACCCCAATCAGTATGCTCATCACCGCAAGCCTCAGCTCCGAATGGAGCAGAGGATCCAGCGGCTTGAACGTTTTCTGTTTCTCTTCCATAACACTTTGCTTTTAGCGTTATTCCTCTATTGTCAGTCAGGCTGCCAGATTGTTGTTTCTGACCTTTCCCTGAAGAATAAGTCCTGGAACTACAAGTCCTAAGACACCCAGAACTGCAAATACCAGAATCTGTGCGGGCCCGTGTACAACCAGGGCTATAACTACAGAGATTGCAGTAGCAACAACAAGGCAGGCAACAACGGACTTCATCTTCATGACGACTCCGGAGATAACTCCGCAAAGTCCCATCATCAATGTGATTACCAGAGTAAGGTCCACGCTGATGCTGGCTTCCGGATAACAAGCTCTCATTATAAAGTATGCAACCCAGATTAAAAGATAGAATCCTGTTGTAAATAATCCAAACCACATCCAGGTCTTGCCCAGAATCCTGGACACTTCATTCTTAGGAGTCTTCTCACTGTTCTGTGACAAGAATATTGTGCAGATAAAACCTATGATACTCATCGCGAACCAGAGAAGATTCCAGAGTGGACTGCCGGTCTTTGACCAGAGGAAGTAAATGATTACAGAAGTTACAGCTACCAAGCATCCCCAAAGGATAAGAGGTCTGCCGGAATTCTTGGCTATTGACATTCTGCTGCGCTCCATTGTCTCTGCGATTATCTTCAGAGAGCTTTCGGTTGTAAGGTTCTTGGTTTCCATTGTAAAATCTTTTAACATTGTTTAACATTTTTTTGTCTTTCTGCCCCCCGATTGCGCACTCGTTCAGCATCAAAACCACTGCAAATGTAAAGCGGTTTATGTTATAAACCAAATTATTTTATAAATTATTTGCAAATTTATGGTAGAAACCTTCGTTTTTTAGGGAATAAATTGTACTTTTGTAGGGTATAAATTTAGGGACTTAGGGAAAAAATTATGGACAAAATCAAAAAAGTGCTGCTTTTCACAGAAAACAATGAGCCTGTTGAACTGGATTACCGGAAATTCAGGGAAAAGCTGGCATCTGAGATTATGAACTCTATAGATTCAACTATGGATCAGCTTCTTAGGCTTGTAATCAATGAGTCTGTAGAGGAAGTGGAAGTTCTAAGGAAGAATCTTAGGACCAGAGACAAGATTTTAATGTTGATTGCTGAAAACAAGCACATTACGGCAAAGGCTCTTGCACAGAGAGTCTGCGTCACGGAAAAGGCCGTTGAAAAACAGCTGGCAAACCTCAAGTCTGAGGGCATCATCAAACGTCAAGGATGCAACAAGGGCGGGCACTGGCTTATTATAAAAGGAGAATAGCATATGTCAAACAATCATCACGAGAACACAAAAAAAGTGTGCGGCTGCTGTCACGAACACGAGCACCATCATGAGCATCATCATGAACACGAGCACCATCATGAGCACGGTGGTCTTAAGAACCAACTGATAATAATAGTCTCCACAGCCATTCTGCTGGTTGCGGCGGTAATTATTGAAAAAAAATGCAATCTAAAGACATGGCAACTGCTTCTGGTTTATCTTGTTCCATATCTTCTGGTCGGATGGCAAACCCTGAAAGAGGCGGCTGAGGGTCTTATGGAAGGTGATGCCTTCAACGAACATTTCCTTATGTCCATAGCCACAATCGGAGCTTTGTGCATTGGCTTCCTTCCGGGTGCTGACACGCAGTTTCCGGAGGCTGTCTTCGTGATGCTGTTTTTCCAAATCGGCGAACTGTTTGAAGGATATGCAGAAGGCCGCAGCCGCAAGAGCATAGCCCATCTGATGGATATCAGGCCAGACAGGGCCAATGTGGAAAGAAACGGCAACATACTGGAAGTCAATCCGGAAGAGGTTGCCGTAGGAGAAACCGTTGTTATCCGCGCCGGAGAAAAAATACCTTTGGACGGAATTGTTACAGAAGGTTCTTCTTCTGTAGATACCGTAGCCCTGACCGGCGAAAGCGTTCCGAGCCAGGTAGGGCCCGGCGACGAAGTAATTTCCGGATGCGTAAACCTCAGCGGTCTGCTTAAGATACGCACTGTAAAGCTCTTCAAAAACAGCATGGCATCCAAGATCATAGACCTTGTAGAAAACGCCACGGAAAAGAAATCCAAGAGCGAAAGCTTCATAACCCGGTTTGCAAGAATCTACACCCCTATCGTAGTTTTTGCGGCCATTGTGCTGGCATTTTTACCGCCGCTTCTGAGCGGAAACTTTTCTGCCACATTTTCAACCTGGCTCTACAGGGCCTTGATGTTTCTGGTAGTTTCCTGCCCGTGCGCCCTGGTAATCAGCGTTCCCCTGACTTTCTTCGGAGGTATCGGAGGCGCCTCGCGGAAAGGAATCCTCATCAAGGGCTCCAACTACATGGATATCCTCGCCAAGACGCGTGTGGCCGTATTTGATAAAACAGGTACCCTAACGGAGGGCAGATTTGCCGTCAGCGCCGTACATCCCGACAGCTTCAACGAGCACCAGCTACTGCATCTGGCCGCCCATGTAGAGCACTTCTCCACCCACCCCATCGGTGCAGCCCTTCGCGACGCGTTCCCAGAAGAGGCCACCGACGGTTGCAAGGTGAGCGATGTCGAGGAGATAGCAGGTCATGGCATCCGTGCCCGTGTTGGCGACGATGTAGTATGCGTGGGAAACACGAAGATGATGGATGCCATCGGAGCCAAGTGGCACGATTGCCCACAATGTGGGCATCAGCATCAGCTTGCTGCCGGCACCATTATCCATGTCGCCATCAACGGCACGTATGCAGGTCATATCGTCATCAACGATAAGATCAAGGAGGATGCCACTCAGGCCATTGCAACGCTCAAGGAACTGGGAGTAGAGCGTACCGTCATGCTCACTGGCGACCGCAAAGAAGTGGCAGCCCACGTGGCCCAGCAGATAGGCATCGACGAATACCATGCCGAGCTACTGCCTACGGATAAAGTAGCCTATCTGGAACGTGAGCTCTCCGCTCGCACATCCAAATTAGCTTTCGTAGGCGACGGCATCAACGATGCCCCCGTACTGGCCCGTGCCGATGTCGGCATCGCCATGGGAGGCTTAGGTAGCGACGCTGCCATCGAGGCTGCCGATGTGGTGCTGATGGATGACAAGCCCTCAAAGATAGCCCTCGCCATACGTATTGCCCGCCGGACACTGGGCATTGCATGTCAGAATGTCTGGTTTGCCATTGGAGTGAAGGAGATCGGAAGAGCACACGTCTGAACTCCAGTC
>CALBPX010000051.1 GCA_937899055.1 uncultured Bacteroidales bacterium | reverse complement strand
TTACTCTTATTCTTGGTCTTATTTTGTGCTCGGTCAAATTTGCGGCTAATATACAATATTTGTTTCTGCTAATATAATGATTTTTTCTGAATATTATGGAAAACTATGGTTATAGTTGTAAATTTGCCAAGTTGATTTAAGAATCTGAGAAGAAGATGTCTGAAAACAGGATCATAAAGGTCATGGGAATCATAAACATCAACGATGATTCCTTTTACAGCGGGAGCCGGCATTCCGCTTCTGAAGATTTCCTAGAAACATTTCTCAGGATGGTTGACCAGGGGGCAGACATTATAGATATAGGCGCCTGCTCAACCAGGCCTGGCAGCACCCCGATATCCGAAAAAGAGGAATGGAAACGCCTTTCAAAGCATCTTGAATCTATTGCAGGATTTCTTAAAAATCAGAGGCTCGCATCCGGATCTAAATCTACTGGAAATTCACAAAACATCAAGATTTCAATTGATACGTTCCAGAGCGGGATTATCCGTAAGGCATTCAAAGTCATAGGACCGTTCATAGTCAACGATATATCGGCCGGGGAAAATGACCCTCAAATGCTTTCAACTGTGGGTGAACTCGGGCTCTCCTACATTGCAATGCACAAGAGAGGGACTCCTGACACCATGCAGAATCTCACGGACTATCCCGATGGAGTGGTGGCGGAAGTCAGGCGCTACTTTGAAGAGTTTGCCAAGAAGGCGGCCAAGTACGGTATCAAGGACTGGATCCTGGACCCGGGGTTCGGTTTTGCAAAGACCGTGGAGCAGAACTACGAGCTTCTGGAGCATCTGGATATGCTGACCCACATAGCAGCCGTAGACGGAGGCGTTCCCGTTCTGGTGGGGCTTTCCAGAAAGTCTATGATATACAAGCCGTTGGGCATCACTCCGCAGGAGAGCCTTCCGGCTACCTGTGTTCTTAACTTCAGGGCTTTGCAGAAGGGAGCTTCCATACTCAGGGTCCACGATGTAAAGGAAGCCGTCCAGACAGTCAGGCTGTTTGAAAGACTTCAAAAGACTGACGTCCGCCATATCGCTGAGTAATAATAGCTGCAAAAACATTAACTTTGCCTGGCATTAAAGCCATCAACAAAGAAACTCCGGCAATTATGAAAACACAGTCTTCTAACGGTATGTCAGCTATGTTTCATGCACTTGAGGCAGTATCACCAGTGGACGGCAGGTACAGAAGCAAGGTTAAAATCCTCAGCGATTATTTTTCTGAATATGCCCTGATACGCTATCGTGTAAAAGTTGAAATCGAATACTTCATTGCGCTGTGCAATATCCCGCTTCCTCAGCTGAAAGGCTTCCCTAAGGGCAAGTTCAGTTCGCTGAGGAAAATCTACGGAAACTTTACGGTTGAACAGGCCGCAAAGGTCAAGGACATAGAGAGCGTTACCAACCACGATGTCAAAGCCGTGGAGTATTTCATCAAAGATGAGTTCAAGCGGCTGAAGATTGAAAAATACTCAGAGTTCGTACACTTTGGCCTTACAAGCCAGGACATCAACAACACCTGTGTGCCGCTGAGTCTTAAGGAGGCTGTTGCTGACGTGTATCTTCCTTGCCTCATGGATGTCAGACACATACTTGATACCTTGGCAAAGCAGTGGAAGGATGTTCCGATGCTGGCCCATACCCACGGGCAACCGGCGTCCCCCACCCGGCTTGGCAAGGAGTTGAAAGTTTTTGTGGAAAGGCTGGACGTGCAGCTGAAACTTCTCAAGACGGTTCCGTATTCCTCCAAGTTCGGAGGAGCTACAGGAGGCATGAACGCCCATAAGGTGGCTTACCCGGATATAGACTGGAACCGTTTTGCAACAAAATTCCAGAAAGAGGCCTTCGGCTTGGTGCGTTCATACCCTACAACCCAGATTGAGCATTACGACAACCTTGCTGCATTGTTCGATAACTTAAAGAGAATCAATACCATACTCTTGGACCTTTGCCGCGATATGTGGACCTACATCTCAATGGAATACTTCAAGCAGAAGATAAAGGAAGGAGAAGTAGGTTCCTCAGCCATGCCGCACAAGGTCAACCCCATTGACTTTGAGAACGCGGAAGGAAACCTCGGAGTGGCAAACGCCGTCTTTTATCACCTGAGCTCCAAACTGCCCATATCCAGGATGCAGCGAGACCTTACGGATTCCACCGTTCTGAGGAATGTAGGCGTACCGGTTGCCCATAGCCTCATAGCCCTCAAATCGCTGAAGAAAGGTCTGGAAAAGCTCATACTTAACAAAGAAAAGATACTCAGCGATTTGGACAGCAACTGGGCTGTAGTTGCAGAAGCCCTTCAGACCATACTCAGACGAGAAGGCTACAGCCATCCGTACGAAACCCTCAAGGAACTGACACGCGTAAATGCCTTAATTACAAGAGAAAGCATCGCCGAGTTCATAAACGGGCTGGATGTCAGGGAAAGCGTAAAGAAAGAAATGCTTGCAATTACGCCTCAGAACTACACCGGAGTCTGAGATTTCGGCTTCCGTGCGGCAAGGCAAACCGCATGGCTACTGGCCGTCTTCAAGGACATAGACGTCTTCTCCGGCTTGATGAAACAGATACTGCTCTCTGGCAAATTTTTCCAGGGAGTCTTTGTTTGAAGCCAGCTCCTGGAGCTTTTCGTCTGCCTGCTTTATGGCGTTCTGATAGTAAACCTTCTGGCGGTTCTGCCAGGCCAGCTGCTTGAGGTCTTTGTACCAGGTAATCAGGTTGTTGGTATCAAAAAACAATATCCACACCAGAAAAAGGAACGTAACAATGAAGTACTTGTTTTTAAGTACGTTGAACACTTGCCTGAAACCCGGCTTCTGCGATATTCTGGAAAAGAAACTCATAACACAAACATATTGGCTTTTAGCTCAGCTTGCACTATCTTTGCCGTCTGTTAACAACTACAAATTTACAAAATATAATGAAACCTACACTTCTTGTTATGGCCGCTGGTATGGGCAGCCGCTACGGTGGGCTCAAACAGCTCGACGGCGTTGGGCCAAAGGGCGAAACCATTATGGACTATTCTGTATATGATGCCATCCACAGTGGGTTCGGCGATGTGGTTTTTGTGGTAAGAGAAAAGTTCAGGCAGGAGTTTGAAGAAAAGGTTGCATCTAAATTCAACGGCAAAATCAGCTACAGCATAGTAACCCAGGAACCGGACAAGCTTCCGGAAGGCTTCATCCCCAAAGTTCCCAGAGAAAAGCCCTG
>CALBPX010000050.1 GCA_937899055.1 uncultured Bacteroidales bacterium | reverse complement strand
TCCCTACACGACGCTCTTCCGATCTGTTGACGATTATATCTGGGCCGATGATAACTTCCTGTATTTCATAGGAGTATGGCATGGCACAACCCAAATTTACCGGACAGACCTCAGCGGCCAGGTATGCAAGCTTACAGACGGGCAGCACGACTTTGGCAGCCTTGCCCTTTCAGACGGAAAGCTGATAGCCAAGCGCCATTCCATGATGCTTCCGGACGATATCTATTCTGTTGACATCAATTCCGGAGAAGCCACTCAGATAAGTTTTGAAAACAAACACATCCTTGACAGGCTGGCTCTTGGCGAGGTTAAGGAGCGCTGGATTAAGACTACAGACGGAAAGCAGATGCTTGCCTGGGTAGTTTATCCTCCTCATTTTGACTCAACAAAGACCTATCCTACGCTTCTTTTCTGCGAAGGCGGGCCTCAGTCTCCGGTAAGCCAGTTCTGGAGCTACAGATGGAATTTCCAGATTATGGCCGCCAACGGCTACATAATAATTGCTCCAAACCGCCGCGGTCTTCCGGGCTTTGGAATGGAGTGGCTGGAGCAGATCAGCGGAGACTATGCCGGGCAGTGCATGAAAGACTATCTTTCTGCCATTGACGACATTGCAAAGGAACCCTATGTAAATAAAGACCGTCTGGGATGCATAGGTGCAAGCTTCGGAGGATTCTCAGTTTATTGGCTTGCCGGAAACCATGACAAGCGTTTCAAGGCGTTCATAGCCCACGACGGAATTTTTAATGAGATGCAGCAATATGTAGAAACGGAAGAAATGTGGTTTGCAAACTGGGATCTTGGCGGAGCTTTCTGGAGGAAAGACCTCCGTACCGCACAGAACACCTTTGCCCATTCTCCTCATACTTATGTTGACAAGTGGGATACTCCTATACTCTGCATCCATGGCGAAAAAGACTACAGGATTCTGGCATCTCAGGGCGAGAGCGCATTCAACGCTGCAAGAATGAGGGGAATAGATGCCGAACTTCTGCTTTATCCGGACGAAAACCAC
>CALBPX010000049.1 GCA_937899055.1 uncultured Bacteroidales bacterium | reverse complement strand
GTTCTGCAAAGCATCTTTGCCTTTCATACTTTCAAAATTTATATGGCATCAATCCGGCCCTGCTTCATTGCTTCCGTGTATTCCTTCAAGGTTGGATGGAGCCTGTCCTTGGGGCTGAGAACAACATCCTGAAGCGGAAGGCCCCAGTCTATTGCAAGGGTGGGGTCGTTCCAGATGATTCCGCCTTCGGAGTTGCGGTTGTAGAAATCGGAGCATTTGTACTGGAACACAACCTCTTGGCTCAAAACAGAAAACCCGTGGGCAAAGCCCTCCGGAATGAAGAACTGCAACTGGTTCTGGCCACTGAGTTCCCCGCTCACATACCTTCCGTATGTAGGCGAGCCGTGCCTTAAGTCAACCGCCACATCCAGCACCCTGCCGCTGACTACCCTGAGCAGCTTAGCCTGGGCATAGGGCGGCCTTTGGAAATGCAGCCCGCGTACAACTCCGTATGTGGAATAGCTCTGGTTATCCTGCACAAAATCCGGAATTTCCGGAGCTAACTCCTTAAGCAGCTTACGGTTATAGCTCTCAAAGAAATAACCGCGGTCATCACCGAAAATTTTGGGTTTAAGTATCAGAACACCTTCTATTTCTGTTTTTAATATTTCCATTTATTTCCAAAATCTTAATCTGAGGAACTGGTATAGGCAGTCCGTAAATCTCTACTCAGCCAACTGAATCCGGCCGTCTGCGAGGTCCAGAAGATATTGCCCGTACGGATTCTTGGCCATAGGCCGTGCAATTTCCCTAAGCTGTCCGGCGCTGAGCCAGCCCTTGCTGAAGGCTATGGCTTCCAGGCAGGCAATCTTTATGCCCTGCCTCTCCTCAAGTACCTGGACAAAGTTAGTTGCCTGATACAGAGAGTTGTGCGTACCCGTATCAAGCCAGGCGAATCCGTATCCGAATTTCTCGGCTTTAAGAATTCCCTGCTCCAGATATGCCTGATTAACGGATGTAATCTCAAGTTCTCCCCTCCAGCTGGGCTTTACGTTCTTGGCAATTTCTACAACGCTGTTGGGGTAAAAATACAGGCCCACAACTGCGTAGTTGCTCTTGGGATTCTTGGGCTTTTCCTCTATGCTGAGCACATTGCCGTCTTGGTCAAACTCTGCAACGCCGTATCGCTGAGGATCGTTAACCCAATAGCCAAACACTGTGGCCCTGCCTTCCTGAACGTTATTTACCGCATTGACCAGCAGGCTGTTAAAGTTGTTTCCGTAAAAGATATTATCGCCAAGTACAAGGCATACGGAATCGTTGCCAATGAAGTTTTCTCCTATGATGAAGGCCTGAGCCAGCCCGTCCGGAGAGGGTTGCACCTCGTATGAGAAATTCACCCCAAAGCTGCTCCCACTGCCGAGCAAACGGCGGAAAGAAGGCATATCTTCCGGCGTGGAAATTATCAGGATATCGCGGATTCCGGCCTTCATCAGAACCGAAATCGGATAGTAAATCATTGGCTTGTCGTAGATTGGAAGAAGCTGCTTGCTCACTCCCTTTGTTATCGGATAAAGCCTGGTACCGGAGCCTCCGGCCAAAACAATTCCTTTCATATATTGCTAGTTATCAGTTTTCTTAACCTCGTCAGGAACCGGTACAGCTTCCGGAAGGGTATCAACCACGGTTTCTATTTCGCTTTCACCGTCCGAGCCGGAAAGTCCGCCGAACAACGAACCTATGCTCCCAATGATTTCCTTTACTGGATCTGAGGCAAAAATATCGGTGAACAGGTTTTCCAGCTTTATGGTATCGCTCTGGAGTACATCCCTAAAGCCGTCCATATAGGCAGGCAGAAGTTTGGCATAGTCCGCAAAGTCTTGAAGCACACCCTTTAAGCTATCGGCACTCTGAGCCAAGGCATTCTCAATCAGCAACGCATGATACCGCCCCATTGCATTGGCAACCTTCTCCTTCTGCTCAGATGTATAGCTGCTTTGGTTGCGGGCATATTGATCCAGAAGTTTCTCATACTCAGCGATTGAATTATCCCAATCGTCTTTTGTGTATGTTATGGAGTTTGTCCTTGCCTTGACCACGAAATCGTCTATGTCCTGGCAAATGTCGGTCTGGGGCTTATTTTCCGTGCAGGACAGCAGAAACAGGGCAGCGGAAAAGATTATGAGGAATGATGATTGAAATGCTCTCATTTTTTTCTTAATTTTGTTATCGTACAAATTTAGCAAAAACAAACATATTTTGACATAACCATGAAATCTATTCAATCAAAATCCGTTTTAAGGCCAAGATCTCTGAAAAGAATACTCAGCGCCGCCTTGTTCTCCACTGCCATTCTGGCGGGGTCTTTCATGACTTCTTCTTGCGGAACCCTCAACTCCGAAGCCCTTCTTGCAGGCGGAGTCCAGGCCGTTCAGGCAATGACGTTGTCGGACGCCGAAATCAAATCATACGTTGGCCAGTACATAGCCAATCTGGACAAAGAAAGCACAGTGCTTCCGGAGTCGGACGCCTACACCAAACGTCTGCGTAAACTCACCGCCGGCATTACGGAAGTTGACGGTACTCCGCTGAACTTCAAGGTTTACAAGACCAATCAGGTAAATGCCTTTGCATGTGCCGACGGCAGCGTAAGAGTCTATACCGGGCTCATGGACCTTATGACAGACGATGAGGTTCTGGGAGTAATAGGCCACGAAATCGGGCACGTAGGCCTCAAGCACACAAAGAAGCAGTTTCAGCAGGCTATGCTCACAACCGCAGCCCGCTACGGCCTGATGGCAGCCGGCGGTACGGTGGCCACCTTGTCTGCCTCGCAGCTCGGAGACCTGGGCCAGACGCTTGCCAGCAGCTCCTTCTCCCGTAAGCAGGAAAGCGAGGCCGACGACTACGGCTATGCCTTCCTCGTAAAGAATGGCAAGAACCCCTACTTCATGGCTATGGCATTTGAGAAACTGGAAAGCCTCAACAGCTCGTCCAACACTTCCAGCGCCGTAAACAACCTCTTTTCGTCTCACCCCGATACCGCCAAAAGAATATCCAGAATGGTATCCAAGGCAGAAAAAGACGGCTACAAGAGGCCGGCTTCAAAGTAAAAGCCTGAACGCCGACGCAAAGAAAAACCCCTTCAGATGCATTTCTGAAGGGGTTTTTGTTGTGGGAGCAATAGGAGTCGAACCTATGACCCTCTGCTTGTAAGGCAGATGCTCTAAACCAACTGAGCTATGCTCCCGAATCGTGGCCACTACGGCCGAATTGTTTTTGGGACTGCAAAGGTAGTGCAATATTTTAAAAATGCAAATCTTTTTGGAAAAAATTATCTTGAGCCAGAACTTCGGCCACTACATAAGAACTCCCGCCTATGAACACAAAATCCTGAGCCTCAGCGTTCTTTTTTATCCATTCAAGGGCCTCGGCGATGCTTGAGGAGGGCAGTTTCCCCTCTTTCTGAGGGCTCCCGGACGGAATTTCTCCCTCAAACCCGCACTCATCCATCCGCTCTTTAAGATCGGCTGCCGCAAGTGCTCTTGGAGTAGAAGCATTTACATACAGGTAGTGGGCATTGCGGGGCAGAAATCCTGCTTCCGCCGAAAGATCCTTGTCTTTCATCACTCCAAAAAGCATAATCAGGCGGGGCTTTTTACCTACATAGCCGGCGCATCGCTGAGCAAAAGTATGTTCCACCTGAGGCATCAAAACCTTCATTCCATGGGAGTTATGGCCTATATCGCAGATGACGAGTGGATTGTCCGAGAGCTTTTCCCACCTGCCCCTGAGGCCGGTAAGACGGGCAGCGTTCTCAATGGCTTCAACCATTTCTGCAATGGAGCGTTCTGAAAGATCCTGCCTGCTGCTGTCCAGCAACTTACGCAGGATTACAGACAAAGCCATGCAGACGGTCTTTATGTTCTTCTTCTGGCAGTTTCCCTTGAGGTCCATCTGGTTCATGTCAACGCCGGCAAGAAAACAGGTGGCCAGGCTCACCACAGACTTGAGCGCCTCTTCTCTTTCATCCCTGCTTTTGTGAGAGAAACTGCGATATACGCCATCGGTGAAAAGATTGTAAGGATTCAGTTTTTCTGCAAAATAAATGTCTGTGCTGCAAGCAGATGCATTATTGATGAATACTCTTTCTACGCCGGAGGTTTCTCCTATTATTACCGGAACCACCGGCTTGATTATGCCCGCCTTTTCGGAGGCTATTTCCTCAAGTGTATTGCCCAGGTACTGCATGTGGTCAAAACCTATGTTGGTGATGATACTGCAAATCGGGGTGATGATGTTTGTAGAATCGAGCCGTCCGCCTAAGCCGCATTCTACTACGGCCACATCTACCTTGCGGTATGAGAAATAGCTGAAGGCCATTGCCGTAGTTATCTCAAAGAACGAAGCTCCCGTCCGTTCAAATAGTTCTTTGTTGTCTTTAAGGAAGTTGAACACCCATTCCTTCTCCACCATCCGGCCGTCAACTTTGATCCTCTCCCTGAAATCTACCAGATGAGGACTCGTGTAAAGCCCCACCCTAAGATGCCCTGAACCTTTAATGGATGTTCCATAATGTGATGTGCCGGAGCCGGATGAGACTTGACTCCTGTAATCAGGTTGGAAAGACCCGCCTTCCACAAAGGACTTGGGAAGCTGCATCAGGGCGGCTGCAATCATGTGGCTTACAGAGCCTTTGCCGTTTGTTCCGGCTACATGGACGGCTTTGAAATCTTTAGACGGATGCCCAAGGGCCTCTTCCAGAGCCAGCATATTGGCAAGGCCGGGCTTGTATGCCCTGCCTCCCACTGTCTGGAAAGAAGGAAACCTTTGATATATATCTTCAAGCAACTTAGCGTATTCTTTATCGGTCATAATAGGATCTGTCTTATTCAGACAAATGTATGAAATTTATCAACATGAAAAGTTGATAAATTAAGCCCGCCGGAAGGCGTCTCTGAAAGATAACTTATGATATTTATGCGTAAATTCGCAAGGATAAAGATCTGGTACGATGATTACATTCTTCAAGTCTAAAGCCGGCAGCGTGGTTGCCGTAAAGAGTTCTGAAACATTGTCTTCTGATAGTATAGATGCACTCAGGTGGTTGCTCGGCGATGCAAAACTCCTGAACGGAGACTGCGTGAAAGGAAACTTTACCGGCCCGAGGCGTGAGATGATAACCCCCTGGAGCACAACCGCCGTGGAGATAACCCAGAATATGAACATTTCCGGCATAGAGAGAATGGAGGAGTATTTTCCAACTCAATATAAATCAGAGGACAGCACAGCCGCAAAGCGGACTCCCGTGTATGACAGGATGTTGCAAAGGCTGTACGACGGGCTGGATCAGAACATCTTTTCTGTAAACGGCAAGCCTGCCAAAGTTGTACTGATTAAGAATCTGGCATCCTACAACAAGAAGGAAGGCCTGGCCCTGAACAAAAGCGAAATTGCATATCTGAACCAGCTCAGCAAAAAGATAGGCCGCCCGCTTACAGACAGCGAAGTATTCGGCTTCAGCCAGGTCAACAGCGAGCATTGCCGCCACAAGATATTCAACGGAACCTTCATCATAGATGGCGTAGAAATGGAATCGTCTTTGTTCCAGATGATTAAAAAGACAACAAAGATGAACCCCAATCTGGTTGTAAGTGCATACAAAGACAACTGCGCCTTCCTTCAGGGGCCCAAGGTCAAGATGTTCTATCCAGAAATGCCGGACAGACCGTCTTTCTTCAAGACCAAGGAACGCGAAACCGTCATCAGCCTCAAGGCGGAAACCCACAACTTCCCTACTACCGTAGAACCGTTTAACGGTGCGGCTACCGGAACCGGAGGCGAAATCAGAGACCGCATGGCCGGGGGCAAAGGCAGTTTCCCCATTGCAGGCACAGCCGTCTATATGACCAGCAGCCCTAATAGCACTAAGCCGCGTAAATGGCTGTACCAGAGCCCTCAGGAGATTCTGACCAAAGCATCCAACGGTGCCAGCGATTTTGGCAACAAGTTCGGTCAGCCAATCGTATGTGGTTCGCTCCTTACATTTGAGCATACGGCTAAGCAGAAAGGCGTAGAAAAAGACAATCCGCAGTTCGGCTACGATAAAGTAATAATGCTGGCCGGCGGCATAGGCTATGCCAAGAAGGCCGACGCCGCAAAGGACGTT
>CALBPX010000048.1 GCA_937899055.1 uncultured Bacteroidales bacterium | reverse complement strand
CTCCATGTTCCAGAAAAAGAAGAAGAACGAAGATCTTTGGACCGAATATGTCCGGGTTTCGGCAGGTTTTGACCTTCATTTCCATTGGCTGAAGGGCCATGACGGGCATCCGGAAAATGAGCGGGGCGACTCCCTTGCGTTTGCTCAGGCAACGGCGTTTGGCGGAGGCATTTGAAAGAAATACAATTACTTATGGACGGGATACTTGCAAAACGCAATCTGAAATTTGCCATGGTGGGCAGTGGCAGCTGGGCCACGGCTCTGGTTAAACTTCTGATGAACCATCAGGAGAAGATATCGTGGTTCATCCGCGATCAGAAAAACATAGACCGCGTGATGCAGAACCACCGCAACAAGGTTTATCTGAGCTCCGTAATCCTGGAGCCGGACCGGCTGTTCATGAGTACCGATATAAATGCGGTTGTAAGCGGTGCGGACGTTCTGATATTCTGCATACCTAGCGCATATTTTCTTGGAGTGATGGACAGGCTCACGGTTTCTTTGGACGGCAAGTTCATAGTTTCTGCAATCAAGGGATTTGTGGGAGACAAGACCATAGCCGAGTATTTCAACCAGATACACAACATTCCATACGACAGAATAGGGGTTGTAAGCGGCCCCTGCCATGCCGAGGAGGTGGGCATGGAAAGGCTTTCCTACCTGACATTTACCAGCAAGTTCAACGAAGATGCCCAGGCCCTGTGCAACTTTTTTGAATGTGACTATGTGAACACAATCCCCGGCACGGATATCTACGGCGTGGAATATGCCGCAGCGCTGAAGAACATCTATGCCATTGCCGCCGGAATAGCCCATGGACTGGGTTATGGCGATAACTTCCTTTCTGTGCTGATTACCAATTCGTTCAAGGAATTGTCTGATTTCCTTAACGCCTCCCATCCGTCCGAGAGCCGCAATACTCTCACATCGCCTTATCTTGGCGATCTGCTGGTTACGGCCTACAGCCAGTTCAGCCGCAACCGCACGTTCGGAAGCATGATAGGAAAGGGTTATTCTGTCCAGAACGCCCAGGCCGAAATGAACATGGTGGCGGAAGGCTATTATGCCACAGATGCCATCATCCGTATAAAACGCAGGTACAAAGTAGATATGCCCATTGCCGAGGCAGTATATGAAATACTTTATGAAGGAAAATATCCGGCCTATGTAATGCAGAGGCTCAGCGAATTATTTGTCTGACATTTAACAGGAAACCGATATGTTGAAACTGAATACCGAAATGATTCTTCCGTTTGTGGAAGAACAGGATTACCAAAAGGCTCTGGATGAGGCAAAGATGGCCTATGACATCCTCCTTTCCGGAAGCGGGCCCGGCGGAGGCATGAGAGGTTGGCTGGATCTTCCGGTAAGTGCTGACCGTCAGCTTGTTGAGGATTGCAAGATGATAGCCACCAGATGGCTTGGAAGCATGGATGTTGTTGTGGTGGTAGGAATAGGAGGCTCTTTCCTTGGGGCAAAATGCGCTCTGGAGGCCTTTTCGCACAGTTTTGCCAGCGCAGGGGAGAGAAATTCGCCTCACATAGTGTTTGCAGGCTTCTCGCTCTCTGAGGATTACATGTCAGACCTGCTGGGTTATCTGAAGAAAAAATCCTACGGGCTCATAGTAATTTCCAAATCCGGAACTACCATAGAGCCGGCCCTGGCTTTCCGCATCCTGAGGATGAACATGCTCCACAGGTTCGGCGAGGAGGATACCAGAAGGAGGATAGTTACCGTCACCGATCCTTCCAAGGGGGCTCTCAGGGAGATGAGTCTGAGGTACGGCTATACATCGCTGAGCATTCCGTCAGATGTAGGAGGCAGATACTCGGTTATGAGTGCGGTAGGGCTGTTGCCGATAGCAGTTGCAGGCTTTGACATAGAGAGTTTTCTGGGCGGAGCACGGGAGGCCCGCGAGGTTCTGATGAACAGGTCTGACGACAATCCGGCCCTGATATATGCGGCTCTGAGGAACATTATGTACCGCTATGGCAAGAAGATAGAAGTTTTTGTAAACTACCATCCCAAGCTCAAATATCTGGGAGAGTGGCTCAAGCAGCTTTTTGCCGAAAGCGAGGGCAAGAATCACAAGGGCCTGTTCCCTGCCACGCTGGACTTTACAACAGACCTTCATTCGGTGGGCCAATACATTCAGGACGGAGAAAGGATAATGTTTGAAACCTCCGTTCTGGCTGGCAGCAAGGAGGTTGTGGTTCCCGTTCCGCCTTCTACAGACAACCTCGACGGCCTGGACTATCTCGTTGGCAAAACTTTGGAAGATGTAAACTACATGGCCGAAAAGGGAACCCGTATGGCTCACACGAGCGGCAATGTGCCCAACATCTACATGGAGATGGAACAGATAGACGAATGGAATATGGGTCAGCTGTTCTATTTCTTTGAGTTCTCCTGTGCGGTTTCGGCCTATATGCTGGGAGTAAATCCGTTTGACCAGCCGGCAGTTGAAGTTTACAAGACAAATCTTTACAGACTCCTGGGCCGCCCGGGTTATACAGACAAGCAATGACCTCTGCAATACATCCCATGCTTTTGGATCTGGCACTTATTCTGGTAGTTGCCGGCGTTGTGACCATTATCTTCAAGGCTCTCAAGCAGCCTCTTGTTCTGGGTTATATTGTGGCCGGCATACTTACCGGCCCATACATAGGTTTTTTGCCTACAGCCACACAGGTGGAGAGCGTGGAGTTCTGGGGCAAGATAGGAGTGATATTCCTGCTGTTCGGTCTGGGTCTGGAATTCAGTTTCAAGAAACTCAGCAAGGTAGGAGGGCCCGGAATCACAACCGTCATATCCGAAGTGCTGGTGATGTTCTCCATGGGGTTCCTCATAGCCAAGATCTTCGGATGGGAAACCATAACTGCGCTGTTTGTGGGAGCCATGCTTTCCATTTCTTCCACTTCCATCATAATCAAGACCTTTGACGACCTGAAGATAGGAGGCCGGAAATCCTCGCAGCTGGTGTTCGGAGCCCTGATCTGCGAAGACCTTGTAGCCATACTTCTGCTTGTAATGCTGCCTACCTTTGTCATAAGCAAGACATTTGACGGGGCGCAGCTGATGACTAAAATTTTGACTATCACTATATTTCTGCTGCTGTGGTTTACCGGAGGAATTTATTTTATACCAACGATTTACCGTAAGCTGAGAAAGCTGATGACGGACGAGACCCTGATAGTGGTTTCGTTGGGCCTCTGCCTCCTCATGGTGGTAATTACCCTTGAGGCCAACATATCGGAGGCTCTGGGGGCATTTGTAATGGGCTCCATACTTTCCGGAACCATTCAGCGCGATAAAATACTTGTTCTTACACGACCCATAAAGGATTTCTTCGGAGCCATCTTTTTTGTGAGTGTTGGAATGTTGGTTGACCCTTCAGTACTGCTGCATTATTGGCCTCACATACTGATAATCACACTGTCTGTAATAATTGTCAAGCCACTGGCCGCAACCATAGGTTTCCTCTTCAGCGGGCAGACTCTCAAGATTGCCCTTCCAGCCGGGCTCTGCATGTGCCAGATAGGTGAGTTCTCGTACATCATAGCATCTTTGGGCAAGAATCTTTCGGCAACTCCGGATTACCTTTATCCTGTGATAGTTACGGTATCAATCCTCACAACTTTTGTAACCCCGTACTGGGCCAAGGGCGGAGACCGCGTATTCAGTTTCATATACAACCATTCGACCAAGGGGTGGCAAACCGTAATAGACCGTCTGGGCAACGGCAAGAACACTTTCAACCAGCAGAACAGATGGAAAAAATTGCTCACGCATTATCTGACAAGGGTTTTCATTCTTACTACCTGGACTGCCTTCATCATTCTCCTGCTTACAAAGGTTGTGAACCCGTTCCTGAACAGGCTTCTGATATCTTTCTATCCGGAAGCTTTAGGAGCTTTCTGGGTTAGGCTGGTCTTCTTTGTTCTGACTACGATATCTATATCTCCGTTTGTCTGGGCACTGCTGCGTCTTAAAGATAAGGAAGGAATCTATGACCAGATATGGGCGGACGGCAAGTTTGCAAGAGGCCCTCTGTTGTTCCTGCAGGCCATAAAATATCTGATTGCATTCATAGCAATTGCCTTTGTTTCAGGTCTCTATTTGACAAAAAGCGTGGGCGCAATCATTGTCATAGGTGCTGTAATTATTGTCTATGTGGTAATGTCGCGGAGAATCAAGGGATATTATTCCAGAATAGAGACTAACTTCCTGACCAATCTCGACAGCGAAGGCGGAAGGCGGTTTGTGGTTCCCCGCGAAATGGCCAACGAAATCCACATGGAAAAATGCGTGGTGGGGCAGAATTCTTACCTTGCAGGCCGTTCCATAGGGGCCATCCACCGCAAGAAAAATACCGGAGCCCTTGTGATTCAGCTTACCAGAGGCAGCCGGACAATCAACCTTCCGTCCAAGGAGCAAGTGTTCTATCCGTCTGATTCGCTGCTTATTCTTGGGTCTGACCAACAGCTGGGCAATTTCATTTCGCTTTCCAGGAATACAGATCAGGATGTTGAACTTCAGCCGGAGGAAGATGCAATAGAGATGAGGCTCTTCCAGATTACCCTCAACCAAAATTCTCCGGTGATAGGTCACAATGCCAATATCACTTACTTCAAAGACAAGTTCGGGGTGCTGATTGTGGGAGTGGAAAAACGAGATTCTGATGAATTCCTCCGCCCTGTATCTTCGGTTACAATTGAAAATGGCGACACTATCTGGGTGGTAGGTAACAAGGAAAAAGTTGACAAACTTTAGAAATATCTGACGCTATTGACATAAATTGTCAAAATGCGGGTATATTTTTGCATTATGGAAAATGCTTTTTTAAGACAGGTTGCAGACCGTTTTGCGGGGAAGTCCTTGCAGGAATATACATTTGTTTTTCCTAACAGACGATCCGGTCTGTTCTTTCTCAAACATTTGGGGGAGATGGCCGCTGGCCCTTTATTTGCTCCCAGGGTTCTTGAAATCAGCCGTCTGATGGATTATCTTTCCGAACTTAGGACCATAGACGATCTGGAGCAGATTTTCAGGCTTTGGAAGATTTACTCAAAGCATCACAACGAGAGCATAGATGACTTTATGAGTTGGGGCAGAATTATCCTTTCTGATTTCAACGATGTAGATCAGTATATGGCAGATGCATCGCAGCTGTTTGCCAACATAAAGGATTTGAATGCCTTGAAGTCGGATACATCCATACTGACATCCGTACAGTTGGAGGCACTGCGCAGAATTGCGGACATTAAGGAAAAGGTCCAGCCCCATGAAGATACCAAACGCAGGTATCTCGATATCTGGGATTCGCTCTATCCGCTTTACACCGAGTTCAGAGAATCTCTGGAAAAAGACGGGGTGGCCTACAGCGGAATGCAGTACAGGCAGGTAGCCGAATCGCTGAGAAACCCTTCAGAAAGTCTGCAGAAGAAAATTGATGTGCTGGGGAAGGTTGTATTCGTGGGATTTTCCGCCCCTTCGGAGTGTGAGAAAGCTCTGATGCGCTGCTTCCAAAAGTGGGGAGGCTCTTTCTACTGGGATTTTTATTCTGATATGATAAAGGCTCCGCAGAACCGTTCTTCTCTTCTGATATCAAAGTGTTTGGACGAGTTTCCGTCTGCCTTTCCAATTTCTTCGGACGGCGGGCTTGGAAAGAAGGATTGCGTTTACAATGTAGTTGCGGCTTCGGGAGCCGGTGAACAGGCTTTGATAGCCTCACGCATCCTTTCCAAAATCAAGGCAACTGGGGCTAAAGACATGGACATTGCAATTGTGGTATCTGACGAGAGCCTGATAATTCCGCTGCTGGAATATCTGAACTGCAACGAAGTAAACATAACCATGGGCTATCCACTGAGGGCCTCAGAGGCGGCCTCTTTCTTCTTTACGCTTGCAGACCTTGGCCTGAGAAGCTGCAAAAGCGGGGCTCAGATACTGTTCCCGGGCGAAATCCTGATTTCCATACTCAATCATCCGTATATCAAGCAGATAGATGCCCAAGAATCTTCACGTGTGTGCAATCTTGTGCTTAAGTCCAACCTCTACATGCTGGATTCGGAAACCCTTATGGCGGAATCTCCGTTCGGTCTGGATCCGGCAGGAAAACTGTCTCAGATGCTGAGGCTTATTGCTCCCAAGGCCGATATGTTTGAGCAGGAAGGCAAAGACCCCACAGACGGCATATTGTCATATCTGAATGACATCGCTGAGCATCTGGAGAAGCATCTGTCTTTACATCAGAGGAATTTTCTGGGCAGATATGTGGATATTCTGGACAGAATCAAATCCAGCGGCATAAGATTCAACAAGAGGAGAACTCTTTACTCAGCCATAAGGTCTGCGGTCAGGACGGCTTCAGTACCTTTCAGCGGCGAGCCTCTGAAAGGCGTTCAGATTATGGGTCCGCTGGAAACCAGGGTGCTGGATTTTGACAAGATAATCTTTATGTCATTCAACGAGGGGACCTATCCGGCAAGTGGCGAAAGTTCCAGTAGCATACCGTATTTTCTGCGGGAGGCGTTCAACCTGCCTACATACAAGAACGAGAACAGTATATCGGCCTACAACTTCTACCGCCTGATACAGAGGGCTTCGGAGGTCTATATGATATATGATACGTCCAATACCGATCCTCTCAAGTCAAAGGAAGAAAGCCGTTTTATCAAGCAGCTCAAATATGACTTCGGAGTAAGCATCCGATATCCCAGATTCAAAATTCCGGTTCCGTCCTCGTCAAAGACAAACCAGGAAAGCCTTGTAATGACGGAAGAAGACCGCCTCAGCCTGAGCGGTTTCTTCAGCGATCTCAAGCCCTCAGATGCGGCTCCCAGACATTTTTCGGCCTCTTCGCTCAACGCCTACATAGACTGCCAGAGAAGATTCTTCTTCTCCAAAATCCTAGGCCTCAGCGATGAAGACGAACTCTCCGATACGGTTGAAGCAAACACCTTCGGAAGCATATACCATTATTGCATGGAGCATATCTACAAAGAATGTTCATCCGGTGGGCTCCCCGTGGATTTGGATGCTCAAGCTGCCCGCAGCATTGAATCCGCCGTGCGCAAAGACGGTTACCTTGATAATCTTATCCTTAGGGCTTTTGATTCTCAGATGCATGTCCATAGAATTGAAGGCCAGAATCTTATGATAAGAGACAGTGTTAAGAAATACATTTTTCAAACCTTGGGAAAAGATGAGGCCAAGGCAGAAATTGCATACCGTATGCTGGATGCGGAGAAGCAAATTTCTTGTGAAACCGATGCCCAATTGTCCCACGCTTACATAAAGGGCGTAATTGACAGGCTCGAAACCTGCGGGGGAATTCCCCGTATCTGCGACTACAAAACAGGAAAATTTTATGATAAGAAGGATTTGGAAAGCGGAAAAACCAAAACTCTGGACGGAAATATTGAAGGACTTCTGGATGAAATGTTCTGTACAGACAAGCGTAGAACGCATTATCATTCGGTTCTCTTTCAGCTGTTCTTCTATGCTCTGCTTTACAGACTCCACACCGGCATAAAGCCTCCATACACGCTTTCCGTATATCAGCTTACCATGTTGGAAAAATTCGGGCCCATAACAAATGAAATCTCTGAAGACCAATTGGATTTATTCAGGGGGCGGTTGGAAGAACTTTTGGCCCGGATCCGAAAAAAGGCAACAGCCGAGGGTTCGGTTATGGAGGTCTGCACAGACACTGGTAATTGTACCTATTGTGATTTCAACAAATATTGCAGGAGGGTCAGGGATGGTCAACGATAAGAATCTGCTTGTTTTTGACGCTTCCGCAGGCAGCGGAAAGACATATAATCTTTCTCAGAAATTTTCTGAGTATCTGATTTCGGAATACAAGAATGGCAGGCGCGATGTTCACCGCCTTGTCATGGCCGTTACCTTTACCAACAAGGCCACATTCGAGATGAAATCCAGGATAATTACAACTCTGTATGCAAAATCCAAGGACGATTCTAACCCTGACAAGGATGTGGCCCTGGAGATACTGAGGCACCTTGTACACGATTATACAATGTTCAGGGTCAGTACAATAGACAGCTTCTTCCAAAAAATTCTGAAAGCATTTGCCGTAGAAATGGGTAGCCAGTCTGCATACGAAACAACTCTGGATCATCAGACGGCAGTTGAGGCTGCGCTGGACAATATCTACGCCAAGCTGGGCAACGACAAAGAAGGTGCTCAGCTCCTCCAAGCCATGGAAGAAATATCGCTCAGAAGGCTGGACGAGGGTAAAAACTGGAATTGGAGAGATGACCTTCTGGCTATTTGCCGCAAGGTGGTAAGTCCCCAATACAGGGGCATCAAATCTGACGACTCAAGTCAGAAACTGAGGAAGTTTGCCCAAAAATGCTACAAGAGGGCAGATGAACTCCAAAAGATTTTTGCAGAAGAAGTCATTGAGCTTTATGACAAAGTAATAGAAGGTGCGGCAGGGCTCGACCTGAAAGCTCTCAAGGTTAACAATGCGATACAGAAATTCCTTCAGGGAAGGCTTGCCGATGGAAAAGTCTTCACAGACAAGGCTTCCGGCAAGATAGTAAACAACTGCCCCGAAGAATTGAAAACCTGGCTCGATAATCCGCATGCTATGCTGAACAAAGGTGGAAATTCTTTCAGCATATCGCAGGTAAACGACTGCTGCGGGCAGGCCATGCGAAGTATCAGAGACCTGTTCGACAAATATTACAGAGAGTACGTGACCCTTTCGCTCATATCCCGGAACTTGAAGGAGACATTATTACTGGAATCTGTCTCCCAGGAGTTGGACAGTTATCTGAGGGAGCATCAGTTGACCCTTCTGAGCGACGCTCCGCAGATTCTGAGCAGCCTCATAGACGGCAGCGGTACCCCGTTCGTCTATGATAAGTTGGGTTCCGTAATGAATCATTATCTGCTGGACGAATTCCAGGATACTTCGGAAGAGCAGTGGGAGAATTTTAAGCCTCTTCTTCAGGAAGGCCTGTCAAGAGGAGAAGGTTCTCTGATTGTGGGCGATGTAAAGCAGAGCATCTACCGGTGGAGGGGCGGCAACTGGAACCTTCTGAAAAAGAATGTACCCCAAGAGTTTGCGGACCACTATGACATTGAGCCGCTTGACACCAACTACCGCAGCCTGGAAAACATAGTTGCGTTCAACAACTATATGTTCTCTTCTTCTGAGCGTAAACTTTGGTTTGACACAGCAGGGCAGGAAGATAATGTTCCTCCCGGATACATGGTAAAGGCATTTATGGATTATCTGCAGAAAAAAGAATTAGCCCCTGCCCTTGTATCCGAAGTGCGCGACATTTACGCCGGCTCTGCCCAGCATTTGAAACCCGAGTTTGGGAATGTTCCCCAGAAGGGAGTGGTACATGTGATTTCTGCGCCCCTTAAGGCCCAGATGGAAGGCGGAGCTGAACTGGTACTTTGGGATGTTGCAAGAAAAATCCAGGGCCTGATTTCGTCCTCTCTTGGATACAGCCTCAAAGACATAGCCATACTTACAAACAAGAAAGAACAGGCAGGAATGATTGCCAACTATCTTGTAGGCAAAGGGATTAGCATTGTTTCAAGCGAGAGTCTTCTGCTGGATTCCAATCCGGTGGTCATCATGCTGGTAGAAATTTTAAGAAAAATAGCCAATCCAAAGGACAGGGGCCTTGAGGCAGTCAAGCGCCTTTACGGGTTGGAGGCCAGCCAGGCGGAACTTCTCGAAATTGCCTCGGAAGAGGGGTTGTACGCTCTTTGCCGGAGAATCCTCAGGACCTTCCTGAATGAACTTCAGGACGGAGATATGGCATTTGTAAAGGCGTTTTTGGACAAGGTGATGGATTATACATTTTCATACGGAAGCAGTCTGGCGGATTTTCTGAAATGGTGGGATTCCCAGAAACAGGGGTTCTATATTCCGGAACCATCCGAGGCAGATTCCGTCAAGATTATGACCATGCACAAGGCCAAAGGTCTGGCTTTTAAGGTGGTATTCATTCCATTCCTCAGAGACAAGATGGTAGATTCCAGATATGATCTCAAGTGGTTCACCTTGCCGGAAGACAGGCTGGGTTATGCGGGCCCGTTGCTGATTCACATGGGCAAAGATCTGAAAAACAGCGAATACGCCCAAGCCAACTCTGAAGAAGAAATGCAGCTTTGTATGGATTCTCTCAACCTTGCATACGTGTCTTTCACAAGGCCCCGGGAGAGGCTTTATATCTATTCCGATTCAGCGGCCAATGCCGGAACCGTATCCAAAGCCCTGAGTACCATCTGCTCTGCTTTAAGTAAGGATGGAAATAAGCTGTTTGAAGCCCGGACAGAAGATATCGATGCTCCCGACGGTTTTGGGCCGTATGAAATGACCGATTATGTAATTGGAAACGACATGGAAGTTTCTTACTCCAGTGATGAAACTGACTGTGCAAATGAAGAAATACAGCCAGAGATAATTGATTCTTCTGCCCTTTTGCATGAACCTTCAAATGCCAAGCTAAGAGGTGTTTATGAAGACTATAACATCCGTTTCGGAGTACTTTGGCACGAACTGTTCTCCTACATAGATTCCGACGGGAATACAGAAGGTTCCCTCCGGCAAAAAATATCTCTGGCAGTTCAAATGTTCCTCAGTAAGAATTCCGGCAGCATACTCGGCGATGACCCCGATGTGCTTTCTGAAGAAGTTGCAGAAAAGATAGGTTTTACCCTCAGGAGCGGATATGACTGGTTCAAAGACGGCCATAAGGTGTTGGGAGAAAGGAGCATAATTTCTTCAGGCGGAACATGGAGGCCGGATAGGATAATTCTCCCCAGCGAGGGTAAAGAATGGGCGGAGGTCATAGACTACAAGTTTGGAGGATATGACAGCGGCAGCGAATCCGGCAGCGGCAAAGACAGAAAATACCGCCGCCAGGTAGCAACATATATGAAACTGTTGTCAGAAATGGGCTACGGCCGGGTGAGGGGTTATATCTGGTATGTGACCGAGGATGTAATCCACGAAGTTTCTGAATAGGAGGTGTAAATTTACATTCATACAATCGGTTGGTTCTCAGCCGATTGTTTTTGTGTTCAAACGTAAAGGTAAAAACTTTCAGGCCCGTTGGGTAAATTTTACCCTATGGCTTGGAGCGCCTTTTTGATGCCGATATTTTTGCATCGGTTTTTTTGATGGCAAAAGTATGAAGCAGTTTAAAGGCAGGATTCTTTTTTTATTGAGCCTGGCGGCCATGACTATGGTTTGCGTCCGGGGCCGTGGGCAGAATTATTCTGTTTGGGTAAATGCAGCTCAGATGCTGGAGTTGGGAACATTCAACATAGGAGCCGGATATCCGGTTGCGCGGCATTTCAGCGCCAATGCAGCTGCGGCATTCAACCCATTTACATATGGCAGCGGGAGTAACAGAAAATATTTCAGACGGATGGAGGTTTTTGCCGGAGCCCGTTACTGGCCCTGGTTTGTAAATTCCGGATGGTTTGTTTCCGGCTATGCAGACTGGGCCAAATACTCTTACGGCGGAATATTTACCAAAAAAGCATACGAAGGCTATGCCTACGGAGTGAAACTCGGCGGAGGCTATGCCCTTATGGTTCAGAAAGGATTCAATCTGGAATTCGGATTGGGGGCTTTTCTGGGAGCATTGAGGCAGACGGAGTACAGTTGTACCAAATGCGGTACAACGCTGGGTAAGAAGGAAAAATTTGCTGTCCGCCCTTCGGATTTACTCCTGGGAGTAACTATAGTGTTTTAGATATATACGCGGAAAGGAGGTTTGGAGTATGGGGATATTTGGTGTAAGAGAAGGCCTGACGGTGGCTGTTGCAGCATTTGTAGGACTCATGTGTGCATGTGGGTGTAGGATGTCCTACAGGGGGCCAGCTCAGGTGGAAACTGTGAGAATGGAGATTTCGGAGAGTTCGGGATGGGGCGAAGATGTGAGCGTTTCCTCCAAGCCTCTCTCTCCACGTATTTACAAAGACGAAGACCTGAACGACGAGTACCAGGAGCAGCCTTTCAATACAGTATTGGAAGACGGCACCGGAGAAGTTATGGGGCAGGGGAAGATATCGCCGGTTACAGTTACGGCAAGGCACAGGAACATCGCTGAGCGAAACGGAAAAATCAGAATCAGTTTCGACATTCATGTGCCGGCCACTCTCCTTCAGCAAGACAGGCAGATACGGATCCTGCCCGAACTTCTTTCGGAAGCCGGGTCGCTGCTTTTGGACCGCATCTTGGTAACCGGAGAAGAATACCGCAGAAAGCAGGACCGCGGTTATGAAAGATACAACCGGTATTTTGCTTCAATCATTCCGGACTCGGTAGATTTTGTAAAGGCTTTCGGATATCTGGGCCTGCTGAAGTATTTTACGCAGAGGAATCTGGAAGACAGACCTCATGGAGAGTTCAATATTACTGAAACTGAGGCTATTGGCTATTACATAAAACATTATCTGGTCAGGCTGAACCGCCACCGGAAGGAGAAGTTGGAAGAAGTATTTGCAAAGTGCGTCAAGGATCCCGCAGACAGGTTGGGAGTGAGATTGGATGCGGTGTTGGAGAATCCTTCCGGAGGTTTTGTTTACCGATATGTGCAGGACCTCGACTCAAGGCCCGACATGCACCGTCTGAGGCTCACACTTGGCGGAAGCATTCACGGATACGGCAAGAAACTTTCTGATTTCCAGAGCCCCGACACACTCACATATTATGTGAGCTCTCTGGTACAGCTGGCAGATACTTCGGCTGTTTACAGAGAACATACCCTGGAAAGAGATGTTTCCGCTAGCACTCTGGCATTCATAGAGTTTCAAAAAGGAAGCTGGGAGATAGACACAGCCCTTTCGGGCAATCTTACGGAACTGTCCAGAATCCGGAGCGACATGGATTCCCTGATGTTCAGCAAGACCTTTGCCTCCGATTCAATTCTGGTGGAAGCCTCATGCTCACCGGAAGGCAGCCTGCAGTTCAACACCGTCCTTTCAGAGAAACGAGCCCAGTCGGTAATAGACTATTTCTCAGCAATATACAAAGACTCCAAAGAGAGGGTTCATTTCAAGCTTTCAACCATTCCGGAGAACTGGGAACTGCTCAGGGAGATGGTTGAGAGAGATTCATCGCTGAGAAACAAGGCTCAGGTTATTGCCGTCTTCAAAGAAAAGGACCTTGACAAAAGGGAGGGCATGCTGGCCCGGTGTGTGGACTACCCGCATATTCTGGCAAAGCTTTATCCAAGGCTCAGAAGAATTATGTTCCGTTTTTATATGCACAGGCGTATTTATGATACAATACGCTCCAAGGTTGAACTGGACGAAGCTTATATTCAAGGGCTTAGGGCTTTGCAGAACCGCAATTTCAAAGCCGCCGTAAAACTCCTCCGGCCATATTCGGACCTGAACTCTGCCATTGCATATCTATGCCTGGACTACAACGCTTCCGCACTTGAAGTTCTGAGGAGTCTGGAGAAAACACCCGTTGTAAAATATCTGACAGCCCTGACCTTCAGAAGACTGGGCAACAGGCAGAGGGCGGAGGAATATTTCAGGTCTGCTCTGGCGGATAATCCGAGGCTGAGGTTCAGGGCCTCCTTGGACCCTGAGATGGAGCAGTTTGCAGAAAGTATTGAACAATAAATGTTTAACTCAAAAGTTATATTATGATTAGAAAGTTTTTATTTGCAGCAATGATTGCCGGAGCTTTGATCTCCTGCAGCAAAAATGATGAAGTGGGGCCTAAAGACCGCACGGAAAAGACCACTATCCGTTTGGATATAGGTGCTTATCAGGTACTTACCAAAAACACCGGAGCCATCAACGAAGAAGTGGCTGCCATGGACAGCATCTACCTTCTGGAAGCTTTTGTGTTCAGACCCGACGGGGTTCTGGAATCTTATCGCAGATACGGAATATCAGAAATGAATCTGGTGGGGCGGAACAATCTGCCGCTGGATGTAACCCCCGGTGAAAAGAGCATTTATCTGGTGGCCAATTCCAAAAAATATGCTCCCTGGGTGGGTGTGACTACAAAAGACAAGTTCCTTTTGGAGGATGTGGAACTCAGAACGGAAAGATATTCCTATTTTACAATGTCAGAAACTGTTAAGATAGACCCTGATACCGTTACCGTTCCTTTGTCGGTTACGCTCAAGAGACTGGTAGCCAAGATTGTGGTAAACAGCATAAGGACCAACTTTTCAGGAACCCCTTATCAGGGAATGTCCCTTACCAATGCAAAACTGTATCTGACAAATGTTCACGGAAAGAAGACCTATATGGGTGAAGAGCCTCAGACTCGGCTGATTCTCAATGACGGAGGCTATGTGGAGGCAGACTGTACAGGAGATGCACTGACTAGCTGTATAGCTGAGAATGTGCATACTCCCGTAGGAACTGACGGCTACACCACAAGGCAGTATTTCTACTGCTATGAGAACCTTCTTTCCGAGGAAACTGCAACCGACCGTTTCACCAGACTGGTTCTTGAGGCCCAGCTCGATGGCAATACATATTATTATCCGATAGACATCAATCAGGAAGGTTACGGCTGGGCTGCCCCGTCTGGAGAAAAAGGTGTCAAGAGAGGAACCATTTATACATACGACATAGTGATTACCGGCCCCGGTTCCGACGATCCCGAGAGCAAGATAACCCGCAGGAGCATTGTTCTTGATGCCCAGGCAGAAAGTTTTACTGACGGTCCATCATTTACAGCTACTTTCTGATGAACAAGACTTTGCTGGTTCTTGTGGCGGCGTTTGCCCTGTTCTTCCCAAGTTGCGATATTTGGGAAGACAGGCAGAGCTGCCCGTCTTATCTGGAAGTGGACTGCTCTTATCTGGAAGGAAAGGCCAATTCGGCCGAGATTTGGCTCTTCTCATCTGAAGGTTATCTTGTTCACCGATTGAGAATTACAGAGCATGAACTAAGTCAGTGGCAACGTTTTTCAGTTTCCAAGGGCGATTACAGATGTTATGTATGGGCAAATGTCGGTGACAATACTGTAACGGCAGACCTGAACAGCATGGGCGGAACTCTTTACAAAAAGGCCGGAGTGAGCGCAGACCGCCTCTATTGGTTTGCAGCTCTTAAATCCTGCCGCCAGGAAACGGAATATCTGCGGGTGGAACCAAAGCAGATGTTCATAAATGTCTATGTTACGGTTAAAGGACTGAAAGAAGGGGAGAGCGTAAGCCTGCATCTTAGTTCGGATTTTGACGGATATACTCTTGCCGGCCGGGCCCTCAGGCAGGCTTCGGTCATAGACACTACGATATCGGATCAGGCTCTGATGCGGGTGCTTCGTCCGCAGGAACTTGAAGGAATGAAAATTACGGCGGAATTCTACTTTAAGGGGGGAGAGACTCTCACATCAGGATTCGACCTTGGCGGATATCTTAACAAAAGCGGCTACGACCTTTCCGGAGCAGACCTGAAGGATGTACTTTTGACCGTGGATGTATCCAGGCTGAAAGCAGGAATAGGGGTAGATCCGTTTGAGACTGTTCCTCCTGTTGTCATACGTTTTTAGAACCTCTGACATGTTGGTCTGTTAACGGATTTGCACTATCTTTGACCGTTGCGTAGATTATTCATCGGAGGGAACTTATGAAAACCAAAACACGCAGGCTGGTCTTTGCGGTCCTTATCATAGGCTACGCAGTGGCCGTTGCTGCCTACATTCTGAATATGAAATCAAACCATAAAGACCGTTATGCCGTCTATATCGGCGGCTACGGAGCGGCAGCCGTAAAATGCATCTTCAATCCAAATACTTATGAACTGGCTACGGTCAGGGATTTCAAGGCCGACAATCCATCCTATCTTGCAGTATCGCCTTCAGGAGGCAATATCTGGGGTGTGAGCGAAAGCGGAAAGAATTCAGGTGTCTGGGGTTATCAGGATTCGGCCTCCGTCAAATCTTTGGGCATAGTCAGAGACGGCGGTGCAGACCCCTGCCACATAATGTATTACAAAGGCCATCTCTTTACGGCCAATTACGGCAAGGGAGGCATTTCGGTTTATTCTTTGGATACGGCCGGGAATATCAACCCTCCGCATCAGATCATAAACTTTGTTTCTCCGGCTGCTCCGCGTACCGTTTCCAGAAACCATCAGGTCAAGATTGTTACATCTGCAAAAAGCAAGACGGACTATCTGCTCTCTGCCGACAAAGGTCTGGACTGCATCCACATAATGCGCTTGGACAAAGACACTTCCGCCCTGTGCCCGGAAGGCCTGATGAACACAGTTCCCCTGAGGCTTTACAAATGCGATTCGGCCCTTGTCAATGTTCCCAAGGGCTATGGCCCCCGCAACTTTGCCCTTTCGGCCGACGGCAGGTTCCTTTATCTGCTTTGCGAAACCAGCGGACATATTCTGGTGTATTCTGTCAGCGAAGCCGAAAATAATCTGATATTGACCCAGTTGCAAGATACGCTGTCTGATTATTCCAATGCGGCAGCCAGCGCTGACCTTCATATTTCGCCGGACGGCAGATTCCTTTACGCCTCGCATCGCAGAGGAAAAGACGGAATAGCAATTTTCCAGATAGGTGCAAACGGTCTTGTCAGCCGTATAGCGTTTCAGGTGACGGACCAATGGCCCAGGAGTTTTGCAATAACTCCGGACGGAGAATTCATGTTTGTCTGCTGCCAGAAAGACAAGAGCGTGCAGACTTTCAGAATAGACAGGAGTTCAGGCTATCTGATCAATACCGGAAAGAAGATTACATTTCAGGACTTTGAACCTTCTTGTGTCAAAGTGCGTCTTTCCACCTCTCATACATAAGTGAGGCGGTCTGATATTCGTTGCCGTAAGTTCTTGGGCTATAATTCTTTGGAGTTGTAATCCAGGCCCATTCCCAATCTCTGAGGCTCTGGTAGAAGGAGTCTGCTTCAATGGCCTCGCGCCCGGATGTGCGGGGCAGGTTTTCTTCGTAATCTTTATAGGAACGGTATGAGCCGTCCAAAAGTTTTTCTCTCAGCATGGCATGGAACATATCCCATCGCGGAAGATAATAATCTCTTATGAGCCCGCTCCACTCCCTCCACGAATAATCAAAGAGGTAGTTTATGCCGCTCTGCCTGTCGGGCCCCCATTGAGTTACCTGCATACTCTGGTTAAAGTCGTAGAGTTCAGCCTCTTCCGGATTTGTGGCCCAGGCCGTAGCTTTCTGGATTTTGTCTTCAAAGCTGTATTCTCTTCTTGTGCCAACCAGGGAGTCCAAATCCGACAGCAGGCTGTGATACATTTTTGTATATGTGTCAAACTCAGCGATGTCTCCCTTGTTGAAGGCTTCCTCTATCCTTGAGAGAATCTTGTAGGCCAGATTGCTCATATACTGCCTCTGGATATCTACTGCATCGAATTTCAGCCCGTCTGTATTTGGGGCCAGACCCAATGCTATATCCATTATAATCTTCAGAGAATCATTGTCGTAGGGAAAACTGAAGTTTCCGTTGGGGCCGGATTTTTTGACATGGAGGGCCGGGCGGGCAGCCACTGCCGAACTTCTTTCGGTTCCGTCCGTTCCTCTTTTGTAGGCGGTTTTTATGAGGAGTTCGCTGAGGCTTACCGTGTAGTCCGAAAAGTAGCCGTATCTTCCGGCGTTATAGTCTTCTATCCATTCCTGGAGGTTGGCCTGAGATTGCATCAGAGGCATCTGCAGGGCCAAGTCGTAGTACATCGGATTTTGGCAGATACCTTCCATGAAAACTCCGGTTCCTATGGCTTTTTCGCCGCTGCTTAGGGCTTTCATGTATTGGTTTTCGGCCAGGGCATTGATATCGCCGTGGAGCTTTACCCTTCCGCCGAAATTATGCAGGTTGCCGGCAAGGTAGCTGTAACCCCAGAACCTTTCCTGCCCGTCTTTGCGCGGGGTGTAGTCAGGGTCTGCAAGATCCAGAATTATGAGGCTGTCCTTGGGTATGGCGGTAACTATGCCTTTGGTAGGAGTCCAACCCTGCATAATCCAGTATCTGAAGTCAGGATCGGCTTCTTTGTTGAGTTTCATTATGGCATTTGCCACCTGTGCAAGGTAGGAACTGTCTGTAGAAACCGGTTTGCTTTCGTGGAACGGGTCCGAGGCATAAAAGCCGTGCAGCCCGTAGAGTTTTTTCTGTTCTTCAAAGAATGTCTTTCCAAACTCGGCAAACAGCGGGTCTGTAGGATCCAGCTGATATACAGACGGAAAGCCGCACCAGTCTTCTTTGGCTGCAATGTTGGCATCCGGATATTTTTCTTTGAAAAAGGCCGGAACATTTCCTGCAAAGCCCTGCTGAATAGGATGCATTCCAAGTTCTATCTCCCTTTGCATCACTTTCTTGCCAAGTTCTATATGGCTGTCTATCCAGCTCTTTGGCAGGGGGCCGGCAAAGCTTTCTATGTTGCCCATCCACTGCCAGGCAAAATACGCCGGACCGCAAAGATATTGTCGGGCCTGCTCGTCCGTATATCCGGTCTTAAGAAGGGCGTTGTACCATACTCCTTCCAGACCCGTAACCTGCAAAGGCATGTTTATGCCGTTCATTGCAAGAAAATCTATCGTCCACTGCCAATCATCCCAGTTCCACCATGCTCCGGTATAGCTGAATGAGCAGTAGTTGAAGAAAGAGCGGAACCGGCCGTTGATTTTTCCTTTGACGCTGTAGGGGAGGGGCAGCTTTTCCGGAAGTTCAACATGGCTTCCGCAGAACGAAAGGTTTACGCTGCAGAACTTCCTGAGATATTGATAGTAAGCCACAGCAAGAGAAACTGTAGTATTGCCTTCCAGAAGAATTTTGTTCCCCGATGTGGAATATGCATAGAACTCGTTCTGGCCGTCGTAGCCGTCTTGAAGTCTGAGTTCAAAAGAACCGGAACGGCCCGGAGTAACTCTTTCTATGAGGGCATATACAGCTTTCTCTTTTCCGTCTTTCCAGTTCTCAGGCCTGTTGCCGTTGCAAGAAGAAACGGCCATGGCCAGAACCGCCAGGGCAATAATCAGTTTATTCATTTTCAATGGGTTTAGCATAAAATTTCATAGCCTTGACTTTTCCGTCTGCAAAATCGATTCTGACCTGAATCTTTTCAAAATTGCGTGCGGCATCGTCCTTCATCCTTTTTGCCAGCGGAAATATGTCCCAGCAGTCAAGATGCAGCCGGCTATGTTCCATTTGGACCCTTTCTGTAAATACGGGGTTGTTGCCATGCATTGCAACTGTAAGTGTGGCTGTTTTTATCTTATTGACATCCACATTATTGGCTCTCAGGTTGAGATATGCGTAATCGGATATCTGATTGATGTAGGGTGGAAGCTTCACGAGGTCTTTCATATTATGCTCATCTTGTTTTGGTTTCTTTTCTGGACTTTTTTTCCTGTTTTTCCCAATACTTTCCGTTCTTTGGATTGTTGTCAAAAATACCGGTATAGTTGTTCAGCATCTTTCCGTCTTTGTCATAGACCTTTACGTTGTTTTCAAAACCGTATGGCCTTTTCTGTTTTGCGTGGTAGAGGATTTTGATTTCGTACGATACCTTGCGCCCAGCCTTTTTTGCGTTTATGGCTTTCTTTTCCAACTCAAGTATCTCTCCTCCGTTGAGGTCTCTCCTCTGGGGTACATAGTTAATCTGTTCGGCGGGGCCGTTGAGGGCCTGAGGAATAAGATGCCCGCAGTTGTCGCCCCGGGTTCCGTCTTTGAACTTAACGGAATACTTTTGGGCATATTGGTTACGGCCTCTGGACTTGAGTTTCAGATCGTTGCAGTAAACTCTGGATATGCGCCCCAGGGAGTCTGTATAATAGTTTATGTTATCTACAAGATAATGGGCGCTTGGCAGATGTACTGTGTTGAGGAACATGTTTACATACACTTCGTCCCCTTGTTTTACACCGGCATCGGCAATAATCCTGCCCTCGCTCAGCAGGCCGCAGAAACGGCTGCGGTTGTCAAAGACCATAAGCCATCTGCCGCTGCGGGCATAGGGCGGTATCCTGCCCAGGAGTTTCTGGCATTTTTCGTATAGAACCTTTTCTGTTGAGCTGTTCAGCGTGTTGAGGTCGCGGAAGGTGAAAGTGCCAAAATCCACCTTGCCGTATTTGGTCTTTACAACCTGTTCCCACCAGCTGTTTAGTTTGCCGGAGTTTTGCAGTCTGGTTCCCTTGAACGGGGCGAAGGATGCAAGAACTACAATCAGAGCAAGAAACAATCCTGCCGCAAAAGCCGGAGATTTTAGTTTACGTTTTGCAATCATAGTGGCAAGTTAGCAAAAATCTGAGTACTTTTGTACAAAATCTCTGGTTATGGAAAGATTGGACCTGTTCAACTTTAGGCGTGTTATGGGTAAGAGGGGCAACTTCTTGGTGCTTCTCATAGCCTTGGCTGTTATGATGATTTTTTATCCTGTGGACGGAAAATTCAGATACCAGTACAAGAAAGGTTCGCCCTGGCTTTATCAGACTCTGGAATCTCCGATAGATTTTCCGGTTCTGAAAACCAAGGATGAAATGTCTGAAGAAAAAAGCCGTGCTGCAGAATCAGTAATCCAGTATTTCCGCAAGGATGAAAAAGTAATGAACGAGGCCCTGGCCGATTTTTCCAGAAAATGCATAAAGGACAGTGTTCCTGAGCAGATTCAGACGGCTGTAACCAAGGCCCTTTCCGATATCTACCAAAAGGGTCTGTTTGCCCAGAAAGACCTGGAAGACAGGGCAATCTTTGTCCAAAGAGGCAAGAACGCCTCGCAAGAGATAGAGGCCGAACTTTATACTCCGCAAAAGGCCCTCAGATACATACGTTCCGAGTTGGCATATACGGCTCCGGCTGCTAATCCTGACTCTTTGCTGTCTTCTTTGAAGGTAGCGGAGTTTCTGAGGCCGGATTTGTTCTTCGACAAAAACACTACCGATGAACTCCATCGCCGAGCAATAGACTATATTTCTCCTACAAAGGGAATGGTCTATGCCGGGGAGCACATAGTGTCAGAGGGCGAGATAATAACCTCTGAAATAGAGCAGATCCTGGATTCTTTCAAGGCCGAATACAAAAAGAGCATAGGCTATTCGGGAAATATACTGATGCTGCATCTTGGGCATGCGCTTATCATTGCCGTGCTTTTGCTGATGGCTTATTTTGCAGTCTATTTTTCCGACCAGGAAGTGCTCAAGCATCAGAACGAGTTCAATTTTGTTGTGTTCATCCTGTGTCTGGCATTTGTAGTTACCATGCTTGTAAGAAAGATTTCTCCAGACCTTCTCTATCTGGTTCCGTTTGCGGTTTTGGTGCTGTATATGAGTTCGTTCCTGTATAACAGGGTTGTGCTTCCGGTGTATTTCATATCGCTGATGCCTTTGCTTCTGGTTGCAGAAAACGGAGTGGAACTGTTCATGATAGCCTCGGTGGCCGGCGTTGTGGCGTTTATGTCCTTCTCTCTGTACGCAAGAGGCTGGCTGCAGTTTTTGAACTGCCTGTACATCTTTTTTGCCTGCGTACTGGTGCATATAGGTTTTCAGCTGATAGCCAAGGGAACCATATTCCCCATAGAGCCCCGCATATATGTTTATCTTTTCATAGCCTCCGTTCTGGTTGTGGTTACATATCCGTTCGTGTTCCTGATGGAAAAGCTGTTCTACATGGTTTCAATATCTACCCTGAAGGACCTGTCGGACACTGAAAATCCTTTGCTGGAGGAACTTGCTACCAAGGCCCCCGGAACTTTCCAACATTCACTGCAGGTGGCTAACCTGGCGGAAAGGGCAGTGGTTGCAATAGGCGGCAATCCCAGAATTGCAAGGGCCGGAGCCCTGTATCACGATATAGGCAAGATGGCCAATCCCCAGGCTTTCATAGAGAATATGTCCAACGGGCTCAACATCCACAAGGATCTTTCTCCGGTTGAAAGTGCTCAGCTGATAATCAAGCATGTGGAGGACGGAGTGGCTATGGCCAGAAAAGCTCGTCTGCCCAAGGTCCTGCAGGATTTCATCCTGTCTCACCACGGACATTCGGTGACGGAGTATTTCTACAATGTTTACTGCAATAACGGCGGAAACCCGGCCGACAGGCCCAAGTTCACTTACCAGGGCAATCTGCCTGCTACAAAGGAGGAGGTAGTGGTTATGATAGCCGATGCTGTGGAAGCTGCATCACGATCGCTGTCTGAGTATTCCGAAGAAACCATTTCGTCTCTTGTAGATAGCGTTGTAGAAAAGAGGATTTCCGGCAACCAGCTCATCCGCTCGGAGGTCACCTTCAAAAACATCAACAGCATCAAGTCCGTAATGAAGCGGCAGATCAGAGAAATCTACCACGCCCGTATAGCATATCCCAAAAGGAAGATGAGCGAAAGCCAGCAGGACAGATAGCCCACCAGATCTCCGTATTTTACAAACGGGGTTTGGGCATAGCTGATGAAAACCTGACCCCTGATTGCGCATTTTTCCCACCATGGTGTAGGGGATATGATGTCTCCCCTGAGGTTGATGATAGCAGATATTCCGGTATTTGCGCTTCTTGCAATGTATCTTCTGGTTTCTATGGCCCTCAGCGATGCATAGTGCAGGTGCTGGATATGGCCGGATGTGTTTCTCCACCAGCCGTCGTTTGTGATGATGGTCATCAGGTTGGCTCCGGCGAGTATGTATTCTCTGAAGAAATTGCCGAATACCGATTCATAACATACTGCGGTTCCGGCTTTTACACCGTCTCCAAGGTCAAAGACCGAGCGTGATTCCTGCTTTCCGAAGTTTCCAAACCCTCCGCCAAGATCCAGACCAAGAGAAGAAAATACGCTCTTTCCGTTTATGTAAGGCACTGTTTCGGCCATGATTACAAGCTTGGATTTGTGGTAGAAATCCAGACTGGAATTGCGTCCCGCACTGATGGCCGTATTGAAAACGTCATACCAGGAATCTCCGTTGGGCCTTGCGGTTACCGTGGGCTTTTCCAGCGTATGGTAGAAACGGTAGGTCACCGCCCCGAAGATGAAGTTTGTACCTTTTTCTGCGGCAAAATTCCTTATGCTGTCCAAGGTGGGGTTTGAAGGGCTGTTTTCCAGAATCTGGCCCGCCGTTAAGGACGGGTTGAAGAAAGTTTCCGGCGCTACGGTCAGGAATGTGGAATCCGTAACCTCATTTTCTGCCAGACTCAGAAGAATCTCGTCCTGCTGCCTTTGAGTCATTCCGGAGAACTTGTCTGTGTAGGGGTCTATGTTGGGCTGCAGAACCACAACCTCTTTGGTAAGGCGGCCGGGCTGAAGAGCCATCTGTTTTCCAAGGCTTGCATACCTTATGTGGGAGGCTATGCTCGGAACGGCAATGAGCAGAATTGCTCCAAGAGCATAATACCGGCTCGGTTTTCTCTCGGCGATATTCTTTAGTGCATTGAAAAGCAGACCGTTGATTAGCAAAACCCAGAGACTGCCTCCGGTGCTTCCGGTAATTTCATACCACTGAATGTGCTTTATGCTTTGGGCAAAGGAGTTCCCCAGATTCAGCCACGGCCAACTTACCTGCCAGCCCTGGTAGCAATATTCCCAGGCGCACCACATGAAGGCCAGGGCCAGATATGGAAGAAAGCCCTGGCGCCTTTTGCCCAGAGCCCTGAAGATTCTGAATATGACGGCCATCTGCAGCGAATTGAGTATGATTGCGGCTACGGCTCCCGCAGCCGTGGCATACCATATCCACCAGGTTGCAATAATGTTCCAAATAAGGAAGGACGAATAGTAGCATATCCAAAAATGCTTTGTTTTTTGCTGAAGGGCCGTATGACTTGCGGCAAAAAGGGGTAGGAAGGCTACCAAAGCCACAATTCCGCAGTGAGGGAACACATACGGTATGGCAAGAAGCACACCGGAAACGGCGGCCAAAATCCACAGATTGCCAAACTTATTTTTTTTCATACACCAAAAATACTAAATTTGCCGCTCAATTTGAATGCAATGCTGGAAGTTTTTCTGAAGGGTATGATAATAGGGATAGGGGCCTCCATTCCTCTGGGGCCCATAGGGGTACTTTGTATCCAGAAAACTTTGAGCAAAGGCCGGCTTACAGGTTTTCTGACCGGTCTGGGAGCGTCTATCTCAGATACTTTTTACTC
>CALBPX010000047.1 GCA_937899055.1 uncultured Bacteroidales bacterium | reverse complement strand
AAAACCTCTCAAACCGCTCGGCGCAAGTTGTCCACTTTGGTTTGACGACGGACAAGAATGATATGAAAATAATTATTTATACGATATTACTATTTTCAGTTTGTCTGTCAAAAGCATATTCTCAGTCTTTTGAAGAATTACCGTTAGATAAACAAAATACTTTTTTTGAGGGATACTGGAAATATGTATCAAACAACAATGATACAATTTTCATTTTAAAAATTAAACATTTTGAATCACAGACAGATAACATATATGTTGGATCATATCTTCTAAAATGCAATGAAACAATAAGTGATAATCTATCTGATCTTTCTGATTTTCTTCCTTTTTCCTCTTTTGATGATTTTAAAATAATAGATTCTATGAAGTTTTCTCAAAATAAAATAAAGCAATGGTATTCTATATTTCTCACGGGAGGTACTACGCAAATTATGAAGGGATCTTTTTATGATAACACAAAAGGGCATCGCAATGGGCAAGTAACACTTGAGGTTCTGTCTGCGCAAAATGGTTGTGAAACCATTTATTGGTCGTTAATGATAGGAGATGGAACATATTACTATCCTGTTGGTTGTGAGAATGAATTATTTACATTTTCAGTTCCGACAAATGCGGTCTTTATAAAAATTTATAACCTTACAGAATTTGAAAATGAGGGAATAATCCTACCCCCCTTTCCGAGACAGTTTGAGATGCCACGGCCTTAAAATATACATTTGATTTTATCGCGATGAGTATTCCTTTTGTACACCTGCACCTGCACAGCCATTATTCCATTCTGGACGGAATGGGGAAGATAGAAGATTACATTGCACGGGCAATGGAACTTGACATGCCTGCGATGGCCCTTACGGACCATGGCGTTATGTATGGAGTCAAGGACTTTCTGGATGCTGTAAAGAAAGCCGAAAAGAAGACAGGCAAGAAACTCAAGCCTATTGTGGGCTGCGAGGTATATGTAGCACCGGAGAGCAGGCTTATAAAGAAGGCATACGCAGACCGCCGCAGCTCCTACCACCTGATACTGCTTGCCAAGAACCTTACCGGCTATCATAACCTGATACGCCTTTCTTCCATAGGTTTTACGGAAGGGTTTTACAACCGTCCCAGGGTTGACCACGAACTCCTGCAGAAGTACCGCGAAGGACTGATTTGCTGCAGCGCCTGCCTTGCCGGTGAAATTCCTCAGGCCATACTCAAGGGGAATACAGAGGAAGCCCGCTCATTGGCTGTTTGGTACAAGAGTATATTCGGCGATGATTTCTACTTTGAAATCATGAACCACAACTGCCAGGTTCCGGGGCAGCCCAACACTGTATTTGAAGAGCAGCAGAGAGTTAACCCTGTGCTTTATGCGCTGTCAGAAGAACTTGGTATAAAGTGCGTTGCAACCAACGACTGCCACTTTGTAAAAAAGGAGGACGGGCCTGCGCACGACCTGTTCATCTGCATAAATACCGCCAGTAAGCTCACCGATGCCGGCCGGCTGCACTATACCCAGCAGGAGTATATGAAAAGCGGCGATGAGATGGCAGCCATCAACTACGGCCATCCGGAGGTGATATCCAATACGCTGGAGGTGGCAGACAAGGTAGAAAGATATGAGATAGACATTCCGCATATCCTGCCGCATTTTGATATTCCGCAGGAGTTTGAAAACTCGGACGCATACCTGAAGCATCTTGTTTATCAGGGAGCCAGAAAGCGTTATGGAGAGAACCTTCTTCCAAGCATTCAGGAGAGGATAGATTTTGAGCTGGCCACCATCCGCAAAATGGGATTTCCGGACTATTTCCTGATAGTGCATGATTTTATCACCTATGCCCGTTCACAAGGTATCTGGGTTGGCCCCGGCCGTGGTTCGGCGGCTGGAAGCGTAGTGGCCTACTGCCTGACAATCACCAACATGGATCCTATAAAGTACGATCTTCTGTTTGAGAGGTTTCTCAATCCAGACCGAATATCGATGCCGGATATAGACATAGACTTTGAGGAGGAAAGAAGGGGAGAGGTTTACGAATACGTAGAGAAAAAATACGGAAAGGACCATGTATCTCATGTAGTTACATTCGGAACAATGGCAACCAAGCAGGCAATCAAAGATGTTGCACGCGTGGAAGACCTGCCCCTACCCGTATCTAACCGCCTTGCCGGAATGGTGCCTTCCAGAAATTTTCAGGAGGATGTCAGAACCAAGGACAAAGACGGCAAGGAGGTAACGGAAACCAAGGAGTACAAGCCCAACTTCAAGAACTGCCTGAAATTCGTTGAAGAGTTCAGGAAGGAATATGAGTCTTCTGAAGACCCTAAAATCCGCGAAACCATGCATTTTGCCGAGGAATTGGAGGGAACCATCCGCCAGACCGGAGTTCATGCCTGCGCAGTTATTATAGGCCCCCACAACCTGATGGAGCATATTCCTGTTTCAATAGCAAAGGGTGTTGAAGGCTGGATATCGCAGTACGAAGGTACAAGGATTGAAGATGTGGGAATGCTCAAGATGGACTTTTTGGGGCTGAGCACCCTGTCTATCCTCAAAGAAACGCTTTCCAACATAAAGAGGCACACGGGCAAGGATATAGACATAGACAGCATTCCTCTTGACGACAAGGAAACGTTCAAGTTATTTGGGAGGGGAGATACCGTAGCAACCTTCCAGTTTGAAAGTCCGGGAATGCAGAAGTGGCTGAGGGAGCTCCATCCTTCAAGGTTTGAGGACCTTATAGCCATGAATGCCCTCTACAGGCCGGGGCCTATGCAATATATCCCCAGGTTTGTAGCCAGAAAGACGGGCAAGGAAGCCATAACATACGAACTTCCGGAAATGGAAGAATTTCTGTCCGACACTTACGGTGTAACCGTCTATCAGGAGCAGGTGATGCTCCTTAGCCAAAAGCTGGCTAAATTCACCAAAGGACAAGCCGACACCCTCCGTAAGGCAATGGGTAAGAAGAATATAGAAAAAATGATGGAGCTTGAGGAGAAGTTTCTTACCAACGGTGTGGAGAACGGATTTTCCAAGGAAGTTCTCCAGAAGATTTGGAACGACTGGAAGGAATTTGCAAAATATGCGTTCAACAAGTCGCACTCCACCTGCTATGCTTGGGTGGGTTATCTTACGGCATATTTCAAGGCCCATTATCCGGCAGAGTTCATGGCGGCCAACCTGACTATGAATGCCGCTGATACAAAAGAGATTACGAAGCTCATGGATGAGTGCAAGAGGATGGGCCTGAGCGTTCTTGGTCCGGATGTGAACGTGGGCGGAGTGAACGCCTCCGTTACAGGAAGCCGCGAAATAAGATTCGGTCTTGCGGCAATCAAGGGCCTTGGCTCGCAGGTTGCCGAGGACGTAGTGGCCCATGCTCCCTACAAAGATGTGTTTGATTTTGTGGAAAGGGCCAGCCGCCAGAACATGAACCGCAAGACTCTGGAAAGCCTGATTTACGCCGGAGCCTTTGACTCTTCATTTCCGCAGATCCGCAGGGATCAGTATTTTCTGCCTAACGCAAAGGGCGAAATCTTCTTGGATTCGCTCATCCGCTACAGCCAGGACTTTGGTGCCATAGACAGCAGCATAGATTCGCTCTTCGGCGATGCCGATGAAGGATTTCAGGTCAAAAAGCCGGAGATTCCTTCACGGGCGGGAGAAATGAACCTTGTGGAATTTCTGAAGAAGGAAAGGGAACTTGTGGGCATGTATATATCGTCTCATCCGCTTGATGTTTACCGCTTTGAACTGGAGAATTTCTGCAATGTGACGCCAGGGGAACTGTCTTCTCTTGTCAAACAGGCTGCGGGTATGAACATAGACGAAAATCACGATTATTTTACGGGCGGACTTGTAACCAATGTCAATGAGAGGATTAGCAAGAACGGCCGCCCGTTTGTGGACTTTACCCTTGAGGACTTTACCTCCAGCATGAATTTCCGCCTGTTTGGCAAGACCCATGAGCAGTGCATAGGCTACATCAAGGACGGTAGCGCAGTCTTTATCAAGCTTAAGATTAAAAAGCGGTTCAACGATTCGTCCTACGAGCCCAGGATTGAGGGCATGCGTTTTCTTGCCAACATCAAGGAGGCGGGCCTGAAGTCTTTGGAACTGATAATTCCGGCGCATCTTATAAGCAAGGATTTCCGTCAGGAACTGGTGGGGGTTCTGAAAGAGAGCCATGTGTCAAAGAAGGTCGAGGGTGTGAACAAGACTCCGGTCAAGATGAAAATCGTGGAAGAAAACAAAGGCTTTACGCTGGATTACGACACCAAGTTCCTTGTAAGCGTAGATAACAATCTGCTCGACCGGCTCAGAAAGATGGGTCTGGAATACAAGGGGAATGTAAATACTGCCGTGTTCTAGGCTACATCCAGCCTTGGGCCTGAATGGTAAGAGGGTTGCCGTCCGGAGTAATCAGGTGGCAGCCTTCTTTTGTGGTATGGCCTATGATTTCCAGGAACGGATATTCCTTACGGACCTTGTCGTGATATTCCAGAGGAAAGACATACATCAGACGGTAATCGTCTCCTCCGTTGACTATTGCGGTGGTCATATCCATGTTTATCTCCTCGGCTATCTGGCGGGCTTCAGGCGCAACCGGAATCTTGTCCAGGAAAATGTTTGCCCCGCAGCCGTTGTCGCGGGCCATCTGCAGAACCGCATCGCCGAGCCCCCTGGTTATGAAATAACCTGTTGATGGGAACACCCCGCCTTCACGGAACTCTTCCAGAATGGAAGGGTCTATTTCCGGAGTCAGATACTGCGACAGCGGATATTTGTATTTTTCAAGCTGAGGCTGGCTTCCGGTAAAGGCCGCCTTTTCTCTTTCCAGGACATAGAACCCCATGCAGGCGCTGCCAAGGTTTCCGTTTATGCAGATGAGGGAGTTGGCCGACAGGGCCGGCATATTGTCCGCCACCGATATTTCCTGCCTTCCGCAGCAGGAGCAGCTTATAATCATTCCGCTCATTGACGGAACAAGGTCAAAGGTCAGGTTTTCTACGCCGTGAGTCTTGGCGGCGGCACGTATTCCGGTCCACAGCCAATCTACGTGTTCAAAACTGAACTTTGAAGACACTCCTATCGTAAAATCCAGAGAATAAGGCTTTGCGCATCTTGCATAGACAAAGCCCATTGCGTTCAGGGCGGCCTTGTAGCCCAGGTATTTGATGGGTGTGTATGTAAGGTCAAAATCCACGCCCTCCAACATGAGTTTGTTGGTTGTAATGTAGTTGCATCCGTCTTTGTCGTCCGGCAGCAGCGTTGTCTTTGCGTTCTTGAATCCGCTGCCTTCGAACAACCGGTCCAGAGCCTTCACTCTTCCAAGCTCCTTTATTTCCGTTCTGGTTATCTCTTCTTTATTCTTTTCCATATAGCAAAATAAATACGTCTTTTATCTAAAAAAAAAGTAAATGTACCCTCCCCCATTCTTCGTGCAGATTATAAGTTTACAAATTTAATAATTTTGCAATATGAGGAAAAGCAGATTTACAGAGAACGAAATGGTGCGGGCGGTCAAGCAGTTTGAAAGCGGAGTCAGTGCCGACACCATCAGCAGAGAGCTTGGCATTTCAAGAATGACTCTCTTTCCCTTCCGGGGTGAAGTAGCTCTTCCGGACACGCTTCGGCCTCAGGCTCTTACTCAACAGGCCGAGACTTTCGGCCATCTCATGCAAAGGAAGTAGCTTATGCATCCTTCCA
>CALBPX010000046.1 GCA_937899055.1 uncultured Bacteroidales bacterium | reverse complement strand
GTCCTGTAGATTTCGGTTGCAACGTTGTAACCGAAATCTACAGGACGGGGCTCACCGGCATAGACCTGATGATATGCAACACAGACAAGCAGAGCCTGGACAGCAACCCCGTAAACGAAAAGCTCAAACTCGGAACCAAGGGCCTTGGAGCCGGCTGCGACCCGCGCAAGGGACGCGAGGCCGCCCTCCAGAGCAAGGAAGACATAATCCGCTCCCTGGGAGACAATATAGAAATGGTCTTTGTAACAGCCTGTCTGGGAGGAGGTACCGGAACCGGAGCCGCTCCCGTGATTGCAGAAATTGCAAAAAAGATGAACAAGCTGGTGGTTGGAGTTGTAACCATACCTTTCAGGGTAGAGGGCCCGGAGTTTATGACAAGGGCTATGGACGGCCTGAGAGAACTCCGCCAGTATGTTGACAGTATGATGATTATAGACAATCAGAAGATATACCAGGTCTATGGCGAACTTACCATGAAACAGGCGTTCCAGAAGGTGAACGAGGTTCTTGTAACGGCCGTAAAGACCATATCTGAAATTGTTACCACAGAAGGCTACATCAACGTGGATATGAACGATGTACGCTGGATTATGGGAGACAGCGGCATGGTTACCATGGGCATAGGAGTTGCCGACGGCGAAGGCAGGGCTGAAAAGGCGGTTGAGGAAGCCTTCAAATCTCCGCTTCTGAGCGACTGTGAACTCAAGACCAGCAAGGGCGTGCTTGTAAACATCACCTGCTCCGACGAAAACTACAGGTTCTCCGAAGAGAAGCAGGCACTGGAAAACATCAAGAGCTTCACCGGAAATCCCAGCAAGTTCAAGAGAGGAGTGGTCTTTGACCAGTCTATGGGCGAAAAGGTTGCCATTACGGTCATTGCCACCGGCTTTGACGTTCTCAACCTTCCGGATGTAGATGGCCACACCATCATCATACCCGGAAGGGTTGCCCCCGGCCAGAACCCTGATGCTTCCACTCCGCAGTTCAAGGCCCAGACCCGCAACATTCCCAATGTAGATAAAGGCCCGCTCATAGACGACATTAAACCCTATCGCCGAGTAGAAGGAGACAAGCCGGTACTTGTCACCGATGATGAGAACCAAATCATAGAACTTGAAAACGAACCCGCATATTTAAGAAAGAACAAGAAAAGAGGCGCAGGAGTCAAAATCGGAGGCACAAACAACTTTTCCATAACCGGACCCTCTGATTCTCAGGCTATAATACCGAGTAACCGCTACCTGCATCAAACACAAGACTGATATGGAAAGACTGACAAGAGTAAGGTTTGCACCCAGTCCTACCGGCCCGCTTCATATGGGCGGAGTAAGAACTGCACTTTACAATTACCTTTATGCCAAGCAGAAGGGAGGAAAGTTTATTCTTAGAATAGAGGATACTGATTCTCAGCGATTTGTACCTGGAGCCGAAGATTACATTCTGGAATCTCTGGCCTGGTGCGGCATAGTTCCGGATGAAGGAATTGACATTGTTGACGGCAAATACACCATTGCCTGCGAACGCTCTGAAAAGAACCCTCATGCCCCCTACCGCCAAAGCCAGCGCAAACCCCTCTACCGCCAGTATGCGGAGCAGCTTGTCAAAAACGGCTACGCCTACTATGCCTTTGATTCGGCGGAAGAACTCTCAAAGCTCCGCGCCGAAGCCGAAGCCAACAAACAGACCTTCATCTACAACCACGAGAGCCGTAAAAATCTCAGGAACTCGCTTACCCTTTCGCCTGCGGAGGTTGAGCATCTGATAAACACTACGGACACCTGGACCATCCGCTTCAAGATTCCTGAAGGCCGCACGGTAAAGATGAACGACCTGATACGCGGACAGATGGAAGTTGAAACCAACACTCTTGACGACAAAGTCCTCTGGAAGGCCGCCGACCAGCTCCCGACCTATCATCTTGCCAACATAGTTGACGACCATCTCATGGAAATTACAGAAGTTATCCGCGGTGCCGAATGGCTGCCCAGCCTTCCGCTACACTACCTTCTGTACGAGGCCTTTGGATGGCAGGATACAATGCCCGCCTTTGCACATCTGAGCCTGCTACTAAAGCCGGACGGCAAGGGCAAACTCTCCAAGCGCGACGGCGACCGCCTGGGCTTTCCGGTATTTCCGCTCAAATGGACAAATCCGGAAACCGGCGAAGTTTCAAGAGGTTACCGCGAAGACGGCTATTACCCTGAGGCCTTTGTAAACCTGCTTGCCCTGCTGGGCTGGAACCCCGGAACCGAGCAGGAACTCTTTACGCTGGAAGAACTCGTCCAAGCCTTCAGCCTGGAAAGGGTAATAAAGTCCGGTGCAAGGTTCAATCTGGACAAAGCCCGCTGGTTCAACGAGCAGTATCTTCGTAAACGCAGCCCCAAAGAACTTGCCGCAGAGTTCCGCCCCATGCTCAGCAACGCCTTGCCCAACGCCAGCTTCTCCGATCAGTATCTCCAGGAAGTGTGCCAGCTCATCAAGGAACGCGCCCATTTTGCCAACGAGTTCTGGGACATCAGCAAGGCACTGTTTGCAGGCCCTGCCGCCTACGACGAGGCCGATGTAAAGAAGTTCTGCACTCCAGACAACCTCAGCCATGCCAAGGAACTGTACAACCTCATCGCTGAGAATGAGATTCCTTCTTTCTCCAACACCCAGACTGCAGAAGACTACAAACACAGCTGCTGCCAAAAGATAGAGGAACTCCTTACAGGATACATCAAGGCAAAAGAATGGAAGATGGGCCAGGTAATGAACACCCTCAGGCTCTTCTTCACCGGCAACACCCGCGGCCTTGGCATTTCAGACATAATTTACTTCATAGGAAAAGACGAGGCCCTTGCCCGCATAGACAAAGGCTTGAAATTTGCATCAAACCAAGCATAATATGAAAAAGATTATCTCTCTCACGATTGCCGCCTGCCTGCTTTTTGCAGCATCGGCCCAGGCCCAGCGGACCGTCAAAAACGTCAAGTTCGGAGACTATTCCATGAACAGCTCTCCTGAAAGCTTCATAAACAAGCTCCAGAAAAACGGCTGGACCATAGTTTCTACAATTAACGCCACCGATTCTCAGGACCGCTCCTATGTAAAGACAACCCTGGAAGGCAAAATCAACGGCATTGAGGTTTCTGCCACGGTAATACCCAGCGAAGACCTTGAAAAGGTTGCTCAGATTATTATGTTCACCGATTCCGACGAGGCCCTCAACAAGACTCGCTACAACGTAATAAAGAGCTGGCTCATAGACCTCTATGACAAGCCGTCCGTTGAAGACCTGGAGCTGGAAGACGGCAACCTCTCCTGCTATTGGGGAGATTTCCGCAAGGGAGAACGCGACCTCCAGAAAAACCATCTGAGCCTGACCACCGTAGATAACCAGATTACGGTTGCCACCTTCAATAACCAGGAAACCGCCCTGGACGCCACCATGAACAACATCGGCGATGCAATTGAAGGTTTTGGCGACAAGGTCCACAAAACTGCCGTTGACAAGAAAACCAAAGTATCAAAGAAGGCTAAAAAGATTACCCAGTCTGCCGCCAACGGAGCCAAGAAGGCATGGCAGAGCGTAAAGGGGGTTGTCAAGAAAAAAGACTGATTCATGAACATATTCCGTAAAAGATTCCTTACAGCGGCCACCATAGCCCTGGCTTTTGTCCTGACCGCTGCCTTTGAGGCATGCTCTCCTAAGATTGCAAAACAGGCCGCCCTGCTCAACAGCCCTAAGTTCATCCCCGTTTCTGAAATAGGAACATTCACCTACGACACCGTTGCTCAGTGGGAACTTCCGGACGATTCGCTGTACATGACCCACAGCCTGCCCAACGCCGTAAACTTTCTTCCTCCGCCTCCTCCGTTTGACACCACAGATGCCATCTTCAAAGGCGATTATGCCCGCTGGAAATGGGGTAAGACCGTTCGCCCCACAGAGCGTGGACGGCAGGCCAGCTACGAGAGCCTCTACGGCATTGTAAGAATGTGCACCATCTTTTCAGAGGTCTTTGGCTTTGTCATTCATCCAGACACCACTCCCGCCATCTACCGCTTCATGCTCTATGCCGGAGAAACCGGCCACAAGGCCACTGCCATTCCCAAAAAGACCTACATGCGCCGCCGTCCGTTTGACCTGATGAACGAGCCTCTTTGGGGGGAATTTGACGACGAAAGCCTCAGGGGCAACGGAAGCTACCCTTCCGGCCACACCACCTTGGGCTGGACCACCGCCCTTGCCCTTGCCGATATGGTTCCGGAACTTGAAGATCAGATTCTCAAGAGGGGCTACCAGTATGGCGAAAGCCGCGTAATCGTGGGCGCTCACTGGCAGAGCGATGTCAATGCCGGCTATGTAATAGGCGCTACCGCCTTTGCCACCTTCCAGAAAGACCCCCGCTATCAAAAGCACCTGAAAGCCGCAAGAAAAGAATACGAAGCCCTTGTTTCAATTTGGGGGCAGAGATACGAAAATTTTGTAACTCCATAATATAATCGATTTATTTGTATATAGACACATATTTTTCGACTGCAAGGGTATAACTTTTATTTTAACTCAACTGACCCCCTCATTCCGGTCCGATTTGACCCCCTAATACTTTTTCCTTTCATCATACAAGAAAAGCAGCACGTCATATCAACCCAACCATATAAATTGGCAAGATGATTGTTGCCCCATCATGTCGCAACTCCTTTGTGCAAACGACATATCTTTTATCGATGTGGGAGGAGAACTTCTTGCAAAATGTGTCAAGCGACACATGCGACTTGTATCTTGCAGACTTTACCTCTATTGGGCATATTTTTGCGCCGCGTGACAAGAGGAAGTCCACTTCGTAATTATGCCGTTCGTCCTTTGCCCATGTATAAAAATAAAGGTTGTCGCCATTACTGCGTAACATCTGTGCTGCAAGATTCTCATAAAGATACCCCATGTTTGCAGGCAGACGGTCTGTAAGCAGTTTGTCGTACAGCACGTTTTCCGTGAACTCCTTATCCCAGTATGTCAGTGTCACCATCAACCCTGTGTCGCCTACATACATCTTCATACGGCTTCTGTCCTCGCTTAACGGCAGCCCCACATTAGGGTCGGTCGTGTGATAGGCTATGTTCACCGTCTTGCTGTCCTCCAATGCTATGAGCAAATCTTCCATCTTGTCAGCGCTTAAACCCTTTATGATAGCCGTCGGATAGAAACGTCCAACACCATGAGAGAGCATCGTAGGAATGGATTGGAACAACCTTCCTATCTTGCCGTTTTTGTCTATCTTTCTGAAATCGTCAAAATAAAGTTTCAGAATCTTACGCTTGACCATATCCACAGAGCGCAGGTTTTTCGTTTTCAAATACTCGCTGACGGCTTGCGGCATACCGCCCACAAGCATATACAGACGCAAGTCGCGCATACGCTGACGGTTGATATCATCGCCCATAGAACGGCTGCTCTCCAATTGTTTTCTGAGCAGAGGAATAGTTGCGGTGTCTCCTAACGCCCAACGAAACTCCTCATAGTCCATTGGATACATCTCAATTCTGTCTTCCTCGCTGGGAATGGTGATGTTCTGTGTGTTCTGCTTGATACTTATAAGAGACCCCGTTTCTATATAGTCGTATCTGCCATCCTGCACCAGATATTTGATGGCCTGACGCGCCATAGGGCACTTCTGAACTTCGTCGAATATAATCAGAGACTCACGTTGATACAATGTTGTATGATAGGCACTTTGCAGGAAAAGAAAAATATAGTCCAAATCCATCAAATCATCAAACAAGTGCATCACACGCTCAGAGGCTTTGTTGAAATCAATCAAGATATACGACCTATACTCACGCTGTGCAAATTTTTCCACAACAGTGGACTTGCCAATACGCCTTGCTCCCTCTACAAGCAAGGCACTTCTTCCATTGTTCTCTTTTTTCCACCGAAGAATCTGCTGATAGATTTTTCTCTCAAAAACGAAGTCCATAATTTCCGTTTTTCTAAGCAATGCCACAAAGATATAAAAAACTATTCTTCCCCGATGTTAGAAATAAGAATTTTCTATTCCTCCCCAATGTTAGAAACAAGAATTTTCTATTCCTCCCCGCTATTAGAAATAAGATGCGAAACATTTATAGTTTATAAAAATCCTCCGAATACTATACCGCAACCTTTCCTGACAAGAAGTCAAAGACGTTGAGAATAAGAATACCGTCGTCATTCCGATAGGTGGGTTGCATGCCCCCTACAATCACAACCTTCTGGAAGCTGTCGTTGATGCGCTTAAGGGAGTTGAATTCCTGCTGTTGCTTCTCTATGGAGGGAAGGGCAAAGGCTGACTGGATGTAGAGACGCTCGTAGCCCTTATTGCACACAAAGTCCACCTCCAACTGTCTGCGCTCGCTTTTCCCCTCAGCATCTTTACCAAAATACGTCAATTGCCCTACATCTACAGAATACCCCCTGATGCGAAGTTCGTTAAATATAAGGTTCTCCATCAGATGCGTCTCTTCGGTTTGGCGAAAAAGCAGCCTCGCGTTGCGGAGGCCCAAATCCTCGAAATAGTATTTTGCGGGGGTGTCAATATATCGCCTGCCCTTGATGTCGTATCGCACTGCCTTGTTGATGATAAAAGCATCCTGCATATAGTCCAGATAATTCTTTATGGTATCTTGCGTGATGCTGCTTTGCTTCACCGACCGGAACGTGTTTTGTATCTTGTGCGGGTTGGTAAGCGACCCTATACTGCTTGCAATGACATCTATCAGTTCCTCCAAATCATGGTCTAATTGTATGGAATACCTTTCCTTGATATCACGCAGATACGTCTGTACAAACAAGCTTTGCAGATATTCTCTTTTCTCGTTCTCGTCATCGGTTGTCACCACCTTGGGCAATCCTCCATACTGCATATACTCCAACAGCAGATTCGTGTCATAGCTATCGGGATTCTGACGAGCAGACATAAACTCGGCATAGTTCAGCGGGTGAACCATGATACTTTGGCCACGTCCTCTGAATTCCGTGATAACATCTTTTGACAGGAACTTGGCATTTGATCCCGTAACAAAGACATCTGCATTCTTTATATGCAGATAACTGTTAAGCACATCCTCAAACTCTTTGACCAGCTGTATTTCATCGAGCAAGACATAGTACATGCCCTCATCGACGATCCGTGCATCAATATACCGGAGCAGGTTGTCAGGGTCCCGCAGTTGGCTGTTTCGTCTGTCTTCCAAATTGACTGTCACGATATGGTCGGTTGGGACTCCCTCCCCCCTCAGGGCATCCGTAAACAGATTAAATAGCAGGTATGACTTGCCGCTTCGCCGCATGCCGGTAATGACTTTTATCATACCATTGTTACGACTATTCAATAGTTTTTGCAGATACAAATCACGCTTAATCTCCATAATACAATCGATTTATTTGTACATAGACACATATTTTTCGACTGCAAAGATATGACTTTTATTTTAAACTACAAAGCACTAATTCGATTTTTTTGTGTATGCACACATTTTTCGCTTTGTCTTCGCGCCCCAAGCATCGATGACACAGGCTTTAATCCTTTATTTAAACAACGCCTTATCCGTTGCCGTATTACCTCTTTCATCTTACATCAGCCGTCTTTTAGCAACCCAATTATCTGCCAATCCGCAGGCAGCCACTCCACGCTCTCCAATTCGTCATTCGCCAGCCACCGTGCCGCCTCGTGCTCATTCAAATGCAGCGCTTCCGTCAGCAGCGAGCAGAGGTAGCAATGCATCGTCAAATGAAAAGCCGGATAATCATACTCCACCGTACAGAGGAACTCATCCACGTTAATCTCCGTTGATAGTTCCTCCCGAATCTCCCGCTTCAAAGCTTCCTCAGGTGTTTCTCCCGGCTCAACCTTGCCGCCCGGAAACTCCCAATAGTCTTTCCATTCACCATATCCCCTCTGCGTGGCGAAGATACGTCCATCAGCGTCGCGGATGATTGCTGCAACGACTTTTATCTGTTTCATATTTCCTCCAATCCAAGTGATTTCAAATACTCGTAAGTTCCGTCATAGAACTCCGGCAGGCGTGTGGGGTCTT
>CALBPX010000045.1 GCA_937899055.1 uncultured Bacteroidales bacterium | reverse complement strand
TACAAGAACGGTCCGGCCTACCTGAAGACCTGCTACGGAGCAGACGCCTATAGCAACAAGGAGCTCATAGCAGCCTTCAAAAAGTAAGAAGTTGTTGGTATTCTCTTGACAGCTTCTTATGAGCAGAAAAAGAAATAAAGACAGACAGATTATTGAAAATGTGAGCATTGAGGCCGTTGCCGCAGAAGGCAATGGCCTTGCTCATATTGACGGCAAGGTCCTGTTTGTGCCCAAATGTGTTCCAGGCGATGTGGTAAATGTTCAGATTACCCGTTCCCGCAAGGGATTCATGCAGGGCAGCGTCCTGAAATTGGTAAAGGAATCGCCTATGAGGCAGAAGCCTTTCTGCCCTCACTACGGGGTTTGCGGCGGTTGCACCTGGCAGGCTCTCCCCTACAGTAAGCAGCTGGAGTTCAAGCAGCAGCAGGTTGAGGACCAGCTTACCAGAATAGGGCACCTGAATCTTCCCCCTATCTCCCCCATTCTGGGCTCAGAACACATTCAGGACTACCGCAACAAGTTGGAATACACATTTTCCGACCGCCGTTGGATACTGGCAGAAGAAAGGTTCAATCCGGACGGTTCGGAAAGAGAATTCGGGGCGGAGGAACTTGTAGGGCTTGGGTTCCATATTCCCCAGATGTTCAGCAAAGTATTGGATATCAAGGAATGCCGTCTTCAAAAGGAGCCCTCCAACGCCATAAGGCTTTTTGTGAGGAACTATGCACTCAGACATGGGCTCGGATTTTTTGACCTTTACCGTCATACCGGCTTTCTGCGCAACCTGATGATACGCAGCAACACGGCTGGTGAATTTATGGTAAATCTGGTGATAGGCACTCCGTCGGTCGGAGCCTCCCCTTCCGAAGAAGACATTTCAAAGGCCAAGGCTCTTCTGGGTGCCCTGGTGGAGAAATTTCCCGGAACCGTTTCTACATATCTTATCATAAACAACAAAGCCAACGACAGTTATGACGGATGTCCGTTGATTCATGTTTCGGGCTCACCGTTCATAACCGAAAAGATGGAAGACATAACATTCCGTATTGGGCCAAAGTCTTTTTACCAGACCAATTCCGAGCAGGCCTACCGCCTTTACTGCAAGGTTCGGGAATTTGCCGCCCTCAGCGGAACGGAAGTCCTCTACGATCTTTATACCGGAACCGGCACAATAGCCCTGTTCCTTGCAAAAAACGCTGCCAAGGTTATCGGAATTGAATATGTAGAAGAAGCCGTTGCCGATGCCAGGACAAATGCTCTGGACAATAATGTAGATAATGCAGAATTTTTTGCGGGCGACATGAAGGATGTACTCAGCGATGAGTTTATCGCTGAGCATGGAAAACCTGATACAATAATTTTGGATCCTCCCAGAGCAGGCATTCATCCTTCTGTGGCTCAGGTAATTCTCAGGGCATCCCCTACCCGTATGGTGTATGTCAGCTGCAATCCGGCTACTCAGGCCAGAGACCTTCAGATTCTGTGCGGACAGTACCGTATCACAAGGGTTCAGCCAGTTGATATGTTTCCTCACACCCAGCATGTGGAAAATATTGTGCTTCTGGAAAAATGCTGAGGTCTTGAACCTTGCGTTTTTTTGCTAATTTTGTAAAAATCATGTCATAAATCTAATACTTACCACTATGTCATTAATCAACGATTTGATTTCCAAGCAGGTAAATTCTGCATCCGGAGGACTTGAAATTCCTTCCGACATCAAGAACCGGGTACTCGGCGGCCTTGGAGAATCCATTCTCGGAAGCCTTACACAAACCGCAGTTAAACAAGGCGGAACCGATTTGATTTCCGACCTTCTGACCGGCAAGACCAAAGCTGCCGACAGCCCCATTACGGCATTGGCCGGAAACCTTTTCTCCAACAACGTTCTCAAGAACCTGAACTTGGGCGGAACTCTTACCAAGTCTCTTACCGGTATGATTCCTAACATTTTGGGCGGCCTGAAGAACTTCATCAAAGACCAGGACGGAGACGGGGATATAGACCTTAAGGACATAATGCTGTCTATCACGGGCGGAGCCAACAACCAGGGCGGCGGCCTGGGCAGCATCATAGGAGCAGCCAAGGGAATTCTGGGCGGAATACTTGGACAGGACAAATAATCTGTATTTCTGAAACGGTATGGCAGACGAAAAAATCATATTCTCCATGAACGGTGTGGGAAAAATACTCCCGCACAACAACAAGGTCATTCTCAAGGATATATATCTGTCTTTCTTCTATGGGGCCAAGATTGGCATAATAGGTCTTAACGGCAGCGGCAAATCAACCCTGCTGAAGATCATAGCCGGTGTGGAAAAGAACTACCAGGGCGAAGTCGTTTTTTCTCCGGGCTATTCCGTGGGCTATCTTGAGCAGGAGCCTCAGATGGACCCGCATAAGACCGTCATTGAAGTGGTTCAGGAAGGAGTTCAGGAAGTTATGGACCTGCTGACCGAGTTCAACGATATATCTGCCAGGTTTGCCGAGCCTATGGAAGACGATGAAATGAACCGTCTTATGGAAAGGCAGGGCGAACTTACCGAAAAGATAGACCATTGCGACGGGTGGGAGATAGATTCCAAGTTGGAAAGGGCAATGGACGCCCTGCAATGTCCCCCATCCGATGCCAAGGTCTCAACCTTGTCCGGAGGCGAAAGAAGAAGGGTTGCCCTTTGCCGTCTGCTGCTCCGCCAGCCCGATATCCTGCTTCTGGACGAGCCTACCAACCATCTTGATACAGAGAGTATTCTCTGGTTGGAAGCCCATCTCAGGCAATACAAGGGAACGGTCATAGCCGTAACTCACGATCGTTACTTTCTTGACAATGTTGCCGGATGGATTCTTGAACTTGACCGCGGAGAAGGCATTCCTTGGAAAGGCAACTATTCTTCCTGGCTGGACCAGAAGACCAGGCGTCTGGAGATGGAAGAAAAGACCGAGAGTAAACGCCGCAAGACGCTTCAGCGTGAGCTGGAATGGGTGCGCATGGCTCCCAAAGCCCGGCAGGCCAAGCAGAAAGCCCGCCTTGGGGCATACGAAAAACTGGCTTCGCAGGACCAGAAGGAAAAGGAAGCCAATCTGGAAATTTACATTCCCAACGGACCCCATCTGGGAAACAAGGTAATTGAGTTCCACGATGTCAGCAAGGCCTACGGCAACAAACTCCTGTTTGAGCATCTTAGTTTTGTGCTTCCACCTGCCGGAATCGTGGGAGTCATAGGCCCTAACGGCGCCGGCAAGACTACCCTGTTCCGTCTTATAATGGGCATTGAAAAGCCTGACAGTGGAACAATAGAGATAGGAGATACCGTAAAGATATCCTATGTAGATCAGCAGCATAAGAGCATAGATCCGGACAAGACTGTATATCAGACCATTGCCGGAGACTCCGAGTGGGTGCGTCTTGGAAACCGCGATATCAATGCCAGAGGATGGGTATCCAGATTCAACTTCAGCGGAGCAGACCAGGAAAAACTGTGCGGCATACTTTCAGGCGGCGAGCGCAACCGTCTGCATCTGGCCCTTACGCTCAAGGACGAAGGCAATGTCCTGCTTCTTGACGAGCCTACCAACGATGTGGATGTAAACACTATAAGAGCCTTGGAAGAAGGTCTTGACAACTTTGCCGGCTGCGCCGTGGTGGTAAGCCACGACCGTTGGTTTTTGGACAGGATTGCCACCCATATACTTGCATTTGAGGGCGATAGCCAGGTTGTTTTCTTTGAAGGTAACTATCAGGAATATGAGGAAAACCGCAAAATGAGGCTGGGTAACACCGAGCCCAAGCGTTTCAAGTACAAAAAACTGATGGAATAACAATGAGGCAGGAATAATAGTGTTGGCCTATGAAAAAGAAAAAGGCTTCAGAACCAGTTGATTACCGTTTTGATAACATAGTAGCTCCCGCAACGGCTGTGGGTGCTGGTGCCATAGGTATCATCCGCCTGAGCGGAACGGATGTAATAACAATCGCTGATGAAATATTTTATCCTGCAACCACAGCCCGCAGGAAAGCCTCAAACCTTAAATCCACGGAATCCTACAAGGTGGTTTTTGGGCGTATTTCGGAGGAGGGCAGACTCATAGATGAATGTCTGGCTGCTGTTTTCCGTGCACCTGGCTCATACACCGGAGAAAACTGCGTGGAATTCTATACTCACGCCTCCAGCTGGATTATGGAAAAAGTGCAGCGGATGTTGCTCGGCAGTGCAGCAAGGCTTCTGAAGGAAGGCCGGATTTCCGCCCCGCTCCGTATGGCTGCAGCCGGAGAATTCACACAGAGGGCGTTTCTCAACGGCAAGATGGATCTTGCTCAGGCAGAGGCCGTTGCAGATCTTATAGCATCTGAAACCGAGGCCTCTCACGATTTGGCTGTAAGCCAGATGAGGGGCGGCTTTTCCGGTGAACTCCGCAGTTTGAGGCAGACGCTGTTGCAGTTGTGCTCCCTGATGGAACTGGAACTGGATTTTTCCGAAGAAGATGTAGAGTTTGCAGACCGTCATAAACTTTCCAACCTGCTGGCAGCCACTTATGTCAAAATCAAGGATCTGGCAGATTCATTTGCCTTGGGCAATGTTATAAAAAACGGTATTCCGGTGGCCATAGTAGGAGCCGTAAACACTGGAAAAAGCACACTTCTGAACCTGATTCTCAAGGAAGAACGCTCCATAGTATCACCCATCAGAGGCACAACCCGCGATACCATAGAAGACAATGTAAACATAGGCGGTTCACTCTTCCGCTTCATAGATACCGCCGGCATCAGACATACCACACAGACCATTGAGATGATGGGCATTGAGCGTACTTGGAAGAAACTCAAGGAAAGTTCAGTCATCATCCTTATGCTGGATGCCACAAGAGAAGATGCCATATCCCCTTCCCTATCTTCTGTCGCTGAGAAATTTGATGCAAAAAAACAGCAACTCATAGTCATTGCCAACAAGACCGACAGAATTTCACTCTCTCAGGCAGAAGCCGTAGAAAATCTTGTCAGAGAAGCCTGCAAGAAACTCAAGCTCAAGCCCCAGGGCCTGATTTCTACATCGCTGAAGAAAGAACCTGAAAGTTCCAGAAAGCAAATAGAAACAATTCTTACAAATATCGGTAATGGTTTTTATGCTGATATTCAAGGTAAAACCTACGTAACCAATCTGCGTCATTATCAGGCGCTCAAAGATGCGCAGTCTTCTTTGGAAAGAGTCTTTGCCGGTATAGACTCCAACCTCCCTACCGACCTTCTTGCCCAGGATCTGCGGGAGGCAACCGACTCCCTCGGAAGCATCATAGGAGAAATCTCCTCCCAGGATGTCCTAAGCAACATCTTCTCCCATTTCTGCATCGGAAAGTAGATTTTGCGTGGGTAAATAGATTATAACTTATTGATTATTAGATAGTTATAACGGTTTGT
>CALBPX010000044.1 GCA_937899055.1 uncultured Bacteroidales bacterium | reverse complement strand
TTAATATACTCTCTTTCGAGCGACAGGCGATGAACTTCCCCTGATGGGCGGAGATAGTGCAGAAGGCACAACCGCCAAAGCACCCGCGATGGATGGTTACGGAGTCTTTTATCATCTGGTATGCCGGAATGGTTCTGCCCCTGTATCTGGGATGCGGCTGCATGGTATATGGCAGGGCATAAACTGCGTCCATCTCTTCTTCCGAAAGGGGCTCAAACGGCTCATTCACATATACATATCCGTCTTGATATGGTTCCACCAGACGCTTGGGACTCATAAGATTGGCCTGAAGTTCAACCTGATTGAAACTCTGAATAAAGGCCTTCTTGCTGCTGCAGCAGTCTGTGTGCGAAGGCAGAATTACGGTATTGCCGTCGTCCTCCGGCTTCTGGGTGCTGAAATAGGCTGTCTGACAAAGAGAACGCAAGGAAATGTTGTCTTTGTTGCCGTCCAGATAACGGGCCATCTGAACCATTGCCTTTTCTCCCATTCCGTAGCTCAGATAGTCTGCCCCACTGGAAATCAGGACAGAAGGCATGAGCCTGTCCTGCCAGTAGTCATAATGGGTTACTCTCCTCAGCGATGCCTCTATGCCGCCTATTACAACAGGTACATCGGGGAAGAGCCTCTTGAGGATTCCGGTATATACGGTAACGGCGTAATCGGGCCTGAATCCGGCCTTGCCGCCCGGGGTGTAGGAATCGTTGCTGCGGAGCCTTTTGAATGATGTGTAATGGTTTACCATAGAATCCATTGCACCGGCATTCACGCCAAAGAAAAGACGTGGGCGGCCCAGTTTCCTGAAGTCTCTCAGATCGTCTCTCCAGTTGGGCTGTGGAACCACGCCCACCTTGTAGCCTTCATGCTCCAGAACCCTGGCTATTATGGCCGTTCCGAACGCCGGATGGTCTATGTAGGCGTCTCCGGAAAAAATAATCACATCCAGCTGTTCCCAGCCCAGACGCCGGACTTCGTCCATTGTGGTAGGCAGGAACCTGGAATGTTCTATTTTTCCGCTTTGGTCCATTACATCCTTTCCGGAAGCCTGATACCCAGGATATCCATGCCCTTGACCAGGGTCTTGGCTATTGCGCCGGCCATGGCCAGCCTCTGGGAGCGGACAGATGAGTCTTCTTCTCTGAGAATGGAGAAATCGTGATAATACTGATTGAACTCCTTTGCCAGATCATAGCAGTAGTTTGCTATGAGTGCGGGGCTCATGGCGTCTCCGGCTTCCTTGATCTTGGAAGGGAAAGAGTTGAGTATCTTGATAAGTTCTATTTCCTTGGAGTTGAAGTCTGCGCCCGTAATCTTGCTCTCAAGCCCCTGAGATGCAGCCCTTCTGAGTATAGACTTGATTCTGGCATGAGTGTATTGGATGAACGGGCCTGTGTTGCCGTTGAAGTCTATGCTCTCCTTGGGGTTGAAGAGCATCTTCTTGCGAGGATCTACCTTGATGATGAAATACTTGAGAGCACCAAGGCCCAGCATTTCAAAGAGTTGCTCCTTTTCCTCCTCATCCATGTCGGCGAGCTTGCCCAGTTCCAGGGAATTTTCCCTTGCGGTTTCGTACATGGTCTGAAGCAGGTCGTCAGCATCCACAACCGTACCCTCCCTGGACTTCATCTTGCCGTCCGGAAGCTCCACCATTCCGTAAGACATGTGGTAGATGCTCCCCGCCCAATCGAAACCGAGTTTGGAGAGTATGAGTTTGAGCACCTGGAAATGATAATTCTGTTCGTCGCCCACTACATAAACCATCTGGTCAAAACGGTATTTTGAATACCTCTCCTGAGCAGTTCCTATGTCTTGAGTCATATAAACCGATGTGCCGTCGCTGCGGAGCAGGAGTTTCTGATCCAGGCCGTCGGCGGTAAGATTGCACCAGACGCTGCCGTCGGGGTGCCTTTCAAACACGCCCTTGTCCAAGCCTTCCAGAACAGTCTTTTTACCGAGCTTATATGTATCTGATTCATAGTAGATTATATCAAAGCCAACGCCCAGGCGTTCATAGGTCTGGTCAAACCCTTCATAAACCCAACCGTTCATTGTCTTCCAAAGTTCCACGGTCTGAGGATCGCCGCTCTCCCACTTTCTGAGCATGCTCTGGGCCTCAAGAAGTACTGGAGCCTGCCTTTCGGCCTCCTTGGCTCTGGTCTTTTCTTTGTCAGGGTCTTCTTCCTTCCGGCCCTTGGCAAGGATGGCGGCAGTCTGCTCCTTAAGGATGTCGTTGAACTTTACGTAATAGTCTCCGACAAAGTGGTCGCCTTTAGTATGGGTGCTCTGGGGAGTTGCCCCCTGTGCGCACATCTTCCATGCCAGCATAGACTTGCAGATGTGGATACCCCTGTCATTCACTATGTTGGTCTTAACCACCCTGTGGCCGTTTGCCTCCATCAGCTTGGATATGCTCCAGCCAAGCAGAATGTTACGGATATGACCAAGGTGCAGGGGCTTGTTGGTATTCGGCGATGAATACTCAACCATTACGGTCTTGCCGCTTTGAGGGAGCTGGCCGTAATCCTCAGCCGCAAATATACTGCTGAAGATATTTTTCCAAAACTGCTGGGAAAGGCTGATGTTCAAGAAACCCTTTACCACGTTGAAAGATTTTACCTCGGGGTTGTTTTCCATAAGGTACTGCCCTATCTGTGAGGCAGTTTCCTCAGGAGACCTGTGGCTGATCCTGAGCAAAGGAAAAGCTACTATGGTAATATCTCCCTCAAACTCTTTTCTTGTGGGCTGAGGCTGAATCATCTTTTCGTCCGCATCTGCTCCGTAGAGGGCTTTTACGGCCTGGGCCACCAACGGCCTTATGAAAATGTCCGGTGTCACTTTATGTTGTTTTGTTGTGTGTGTTACTGTTTCTTTTGTCTTCGGAAATACTCCTTTGCTGCGGCTTTTACCTTGGGGCTGAGGCTGAGCAGGGTGAACATGGTGGCGCAGGCCATCAGCAGATATGCAAGGTCTATTACCGCAACGGCCAGTTTGAGGGGTATCATGGCGCATACGATGAGCATTGCCAGGAAGAAGTAATTGTAATACTTGCCGTATCTGGTTCCGAACAGGTAGCTGGTGCACTTCATTCCGTAATAGGAATATGAGAACATGGTGGAAAAGGCAAAGAAGAACACCATTACCATAAGCAGGTAGCCGCCCAGACGGCCGTAGTCAACCGCTGCGCTGAAGGCGTTCAACGCTATCTCCAGACCCTTGACATCAGAACCTGCCGCCGGTATTGCATAGCCTCCTGAGGCCGATGCCGTAAGAATTGCAACGGCAGTGAGGGTACATACGATTCCGGAATCGCAGAAAGGGCCGAGCATGGCTACAAGCCCCTCTCTTACAGGCTCGTTGTTCTTGGAAGCTCCGTGCATCATACTGGCTGTTCCAACTCCGGCCTCGTTTACAAGGGTGGCTCTTCTGGCACCTATGGCGGCAACCATGAAGAAAGAGCCCACGGCTCCGCCGGCTCCCGCCTTAAAGCTGAAAGCTCCGCGGAATATATCGCCGAAGACCTGAGGTACAACAGAAAGATGCGTAAGTATGATATAGGCCACAAGAATAAAGTACAGACCCACCATCAGAGGAACTATCTTGGAGGATATGTTTGCTATTCTCTTTATTCCGCCCAATATCACCGGAGCCACTACGGCAACTATGCAGCATCCTATTATGAACTTTACAAGGAGGCTGTCAGGTATGCCGGCCGGCTTTGTGAATATGGTCATGACCGCCTCGGTAAACTGGTTGGCCTGCATGATGCAAAGCGTTCCTATGAGGCCCACTACAGAAAAGAATACGGCCAAGGGCTTCCACTTTTTGCCCAGGCCCTCGGTAATCATGTACATGGGTCCGCCCTGAATCTCTCCGGCATCGTCGCGGCCTCTGAACATTATGGCCAACGTTCCCTCAAAGAACTTGGTTGCCATACCTACAATGGCGCTGACCCACATCCAGAAGATTGCCCCAGGGCCGCCCAGCATCAGGGCTATTGCCACTCCGGCTATACTGCCCATGCCTACGGTTGCTGCAATGGCGCCCATAAGTGCCTGAAACGAACTGATCTGCCCGGGCGAATCGTCCTTCTTTCCGAGAGACTTTACAGCCCGTCCGAAATATCGCAGAGGAACAAATCCGCTGTAGAACAGAAAGAACAGGCCGCCGCCTATCAGGAGTATGAACTCCGGATAGGTGCAAAGCATATCGCTGAAGCTGATAAAAGCCTTACTGAAAGATTCCATCTTATCCGAGATAATTCATCAAAAGTTTCTTTCTTCCTGAAGATTTGAGGCGACGGATTGCCTTTTCCTTAATCTGCCTTACCCTTTCGCGGGTCAGGTTGAAGGTTTCGCCTATTTCTTCCAATGTCTTTTCCTGGCATCCTATGCCAAAGAAGTATTTTATGATGTTACGCTCCCTTTCCGTAAGGGTAGAAAGAGCCCGTTCAATTTCCATCTTAAGGCTTTCGTTTATAAGGCCGCGGTCTGCACTGGGAGAATCGTTGTTCGGAAGCACATCCAGAAGGCTGTTGTCCTCGCCCTCCACAAACGGAGCGTCTATAGAAATATGACGGCCGGAAACCCTTTGGGTATCAGTTACTTTTTCCTTAGAAGTCTCCAGCAGTTCGGCTACCTCGTCCGGGGTTGGCTGCCTTTCGTGTTCCTGCTCAAACCTGTTTATGATCTTGTTGATTTTGTTCAGCGCACCCACCTGGTTCAAAGGCAGACGGACTATTCGGCTCTGCTCTGCCAATGCCTGAAGTATAGACTGGCGGATCCACCATACGGCATAGGAGATGAACTTGAAGCCGCGGGTTTCGTCAAACTTTTCGGCAGCTTTGATAA
>CALBPX010000043.1 GCA_937899055.1 uncultured Bacteroidales bacterium | reverse complement strand
AATTACAATGAGCGAGAAGGATATAGAAGCGGTACACAAGCTCCAAATGGAACAGCCGGAGAAGTATCCGATGGGCGCGGAGGGAACTATGAAGGCGTTGAAGGCGATCAAACACCAAGATTCGGATTAGAGACAAATCCAGATGTTGTAAAGGCACTTGAAGACGGGAAGAAGCTAAAAGTCTATCGAGCTATGCAGCTCATTGACGGGCAATTATACCCGCCTATGTCTGCAAGGGTTGGTGGCAAGTTGCGTGAACCCATTGTTCTTGGGAAGTGGGAGAAGGCCGAGGAGCAACCAGAACTTGCAGACGATAAGGGCAACTTTGTTCTGAACAAAGGCAACGGCTCCTCCTTAAAGGCAAAGTACAACCCGTACTTCCACACTTCCCGCACCCCGCTGAACGACCAGTTCACATCGGCATACAACCGGCCTAACCTTGTGACGGTAGAGGTTGAAGTCCCCGAAAGCGAGCTCTCCAGCGGGTACAAGGCAGAGAAAGCCAAGGATTCCGTTGGCGAAATGACCTGGCACTCCGGCCCAGTGAGCGGTAAACTCCCGGAAGGGAAGAAGCGAAAAGTGATTCTTTCCCGTTGGGACAAGCCGGTCCGCGTGCTTCCTGACAGCGAGGTGGCGGATAGGATTGCCGAACTCCTGGACGGAGAGAATATCGCCATTCCTTACAACGTAGTTACTCCTGGGCTGCGTTCCGAGTTGGCTCGGCGCGGTGTTGCTATTTCCGACAGCCCCAGCGGAACCGTCAGGGATAACGCTCTACGGTCGCGTGAAGGGAGCACCGTAGAGCGTAGAGTGTCGGGCGCAGAGCTTGCCGCCACCAAAGCCACCCTCTACCGCCGTGGCCAGTCTGTCACCGAAAACCTCCGCGAGCCTATCACCCGCGCAAGGGCCATCACCGAAGCGGTCAACCTTGCCAAGTCCTTGGGAATCAAGTTCAAGGAAGACCCTACTCTCACGGAAAAGGGTTCTTTTGACCCCAAGACCGGGCAGATTCGCATCAACATTGACAACCATAACAGCTCTGCCGACCTCCAGGCTACCGTCATCCACGAAGCCGTTGGCCATTATGGGCTGCGCAAGCTCCTTGGCAAAGACTTCACCGCACAGATGCGTGAAATCTACGACAACTGCGCGCCTTCCATCAAAGCGGAGATTGACCGTATAGCTAAGGAGGAGGGATACGACACTATAGGAGCAGTAGAGGAGTACCTTTCTCAGCTTGCCGAGGACGGCCGCTTCACGCCACAGGAGGAATCCTTCTGGCAGCGGGTATGGTATGCCGTACAGCAGATGCTCCGCAAGCTCGGCTGGAAGGGCAACCTCACCGAAGCCGACATGCGTGCCCTGCTCTACGCATCCCACCGCAACCTCCAGACCCGTGGAGCCGTTGCCCAGGCGCATCACATTACCGTGTACAATGCCCTGCGGAAACAGGCTGACCTCTCCCACCTTGAATCCGATAACGAGGGACCGGAAGACGATGGGCCTGGAGGTGGAAAGCGCATCAGCGCCGAAAAGGAGCAGATAAAGGAGCAGGCTATTAAGGACGGGACATTCATGCTCGCCCCTAATGGCGCGCAGACTAACCTTACCGAAGACCAGTGGCTTACTGTCCGTACAAAAGCCTTCAAGAATTGGTTCGGAGAATGGGAGAAAGACCCGAAGAACGCATCAAAGATTGTGGACGAGAACGGAGAGCCGATGGTTATGGTGCACGGCTCTCAGGCGAAGTTCACGGTCTTTAAGCCTGGCGGGCCTTTCGGAACGAGCGGCAGAGGTATGTACTTTGGAAGGGCACCTCAAAATGCAGAAACGTGGACTTACGGCGGAGCTAATGGATATAAATACCTGTGCTTCTTGAATGTAAGGAATCTCTATGACGGGATGAAGCTTAGCGAGAAAGATGATGCGGGAAAACGAATCTATACACCCATCGCACAAGCAATCATCGGTGCGGATTCCTATGAACAGTTCAAAAGCGACTGGGCAACTGCGAATAAAAACGCTCCCGCCTGGGCCAACGAACAGGTAAATAACATCAGCGAGAAAACTTACCAGAGGATTCACGATAAATATGACGGTAAAGGACTATTCTCATCTGACAAACAAGTTGAAAAACACTTGTTTGGAAAAAATGAAGAATACTTGACACTTAATCCGGAATTTATTGGCGAGATAGTTGTCCGCAACCCGAACCAAATCAAATCGGCAGTTGACAACAGTGGGCGCTTCGATGTTTCAAATCCGGATATAAAGGCAAGACCCGTAGGAGAGTATTCCGAAAGTGAAGAAAATAATGTACCTTTGCAATGGCAGGACAATGAACTGCCGGCCAACGACTTTTACGATGCGAGAGGCGAGCGGCACGATGGCTTGAATACGATATTGCATAAAGCCCAGGAGGAACTTGAATCTTTAGACAAGGAATCAGATGCAGCCAATCAGATTGTTCAGAGAATCGCAGCTATCCAGCAGGAACTATCAGCACGGAGCGCGAAACAGCAAGAGTGGAAAGAAAAGTACCACATCGGCGACGACGGGCGAATCTCGTTGGAGGATTTGTCGGCTATGTACAAAGATTACAATGACGATGAAGACCTTGCTGAACTCTTTGAAAAAGTAAAGTCATTAGCCAAGCAGATAGGGCTTGACATTAAGTTTAAGGATACTCTTGACGATGCCGGTCAATCAGAATACAACGGAAGAATTAGTTTCCTCCTTGATTTCCTGACAGCAAGCGGCACTCCTGATTTTGGTGTGTCTGCCATCATCCTGCACGAACTTATCCATTCTGTAACACAGAGCACGACGTATGCTTATAGGAAAGGCGGGAAACTGGCCGATTCGCTCACGAAATCCCAGAAAAAAGCCGTACAAGAACTGAACGCAGTTTTTGACGAACTCTTTCAGCAGACCCTTTGGGAAGATGTTCCCTACTGGGCGGAATATGGCCTTCAAAACGCCGACGAAATGATGGCTGAATTAGCCAATCCGTCCTTCCGCATGTTCCTTATGGATGTTCCCACTGCAAGCGGCAATAAGAATTTCCTGCAAAGAATCGTAGATGCCATTAAACGGCTGTTTGGATTCGGTGCAAATAATATGTTTGACAAGGCTGAGAGAGCCCTTGACAGGATGCTCAACAATTTCAGCATGGATACGTTTGAGACCGTTCGTCAGTCAATAGATGATATTGATTGGGACTCTTACGCTGATGATTCCGGTCTGACCGATGACGGCATCAACGACCTCCCCAAAGAACTGCGGGAGGAGGCCATTCGGCAGAACACCAAGGCGCTCTACCGCAGCGGGGCCAAGCTGGCTAATGCCGCACAGACCTACGCCCAGGTGGCAAACGGCAAGGATGTTCTCTACGAAGTCCTTGTGGACGAGTACGCCCCCGTGGATACTTTCTCCGATGCCATGGTGCAGGACAGCAAAATTGACATCAAGGACAGCGAGCGCGTATCCGACGCCTTCCGCGAGATTGGTGGCAAGGCGGAGAAAGCCATCAAGGACTTCAACCATAAGTTCCTTGAACCTCTCTGGGATGCCGTCGGCCGATTCCAGTCCGCTGCAAACATCAAGGCAGGAGAGTTCGTGAACTACATCGGCCTTAAGTCCGGCCTTGAACGAAACGTAGTGTTCGCCGCCCGTGATGCCCGTCACGACTACCAGACGGAGTACAGCGCCGTGGAGAACGATGCCAACAAGGAAATCCGCCGCATCAACATTGACGAGAAGAAGAAACTTGAACGCCTGCAGAAACAATTGGATGAAGGCAAGATTAGCGACGTGGCCTATTCCAATGGCGTTGTCCGTGTCCAGCTGGAGGCGAAGACGCTCCGGCAGAAGCAGCAGGATGACATTGATGCCGCCAAGGCCGTGCTGGATGCACACCTTAAGGACATCAAGGCGGGCATTGACCCTCGTTTCCTGGAATACCGCAAGAAGGACTATTCCGCTATCATGGCATGGGCCGGAACGGATAATCTTGAAGATGCGGAAGACCTTGCACGCGACTATGTGAACGACATCGAATCCCGCGCCGGCTCCGACATGGTGGACGAGCTCTGGGACAAGATGAACGCGGCCACCAAGGAAACGCTGCGTTTCCAGTACGAACACGACATGCTCACCAAGCAGCAGTATGATGACGTGCGGACCATGATGCAGTATTACGTTCCCATGCGAGGCTTCCAGCAGGATACCGCAGAGGACCTGTATAACTACTATGTATCTGCGCAGAAGCAGACCTTCCAGCCCACAATCCCTACTGCCAAGGGCCGTAAGACCTTGTTTGAAAGCCCGCTGGGTTATATCGGTGCCATGCACGCATCGGCCGTAGCGCAGGGGCTTAAGAACCAGGCCAAGCTCTCACTGCTCAATCTTGTACGCAACCGCAAGGGCAGCAACCTTGCATCCATCACCCGTGCATGGTTTGTGAATACCCACGTAAAAGATGCTTCCGGAAGGTATATCTATGAGGTGCGCTACCCGGACATTCCAGAAGGAACCGACCGCGATACCCGTGAGAAAATCATCAAGGACTTTGAGGATGAAATGAAGGACCTCCGCATGAATGGGGATGCCTACAACTCCCACAGGGAGGTTGACTTGCACGGCGGCGTGGTAGCCTTTGAGAAGGAAGCGCACAAGAACGAGCACATGGTGAAGGTGCGCGAGGGTGGACGCGAATTTGGAATTATTATAAATGGGAACCCTGCTGCGGCCCAGGCCATCAACGGCGTAAGACGCGGTGGCGGTTACGGCTCCTTCCTGGATGCGGCCCATACCTTTACCCGTGCGTTGTCGCAGATGTTCACCACCTTCTCCATTCCATTCTGGGTGAGTAACTTCCAGAGGGACTTCGGTCAGGGCGTTACCAACAACTTCATCCGCAACAAGGGCGAGTACCTTGGAAAATACTTCAAGAACTATGCAAAGGCATTCAAGGTGTTCTACCTTGCCATGGGCTCCGACAAGATTGACAAGTCCATAGCCGGAGGCAGCGAGATTGCCAAACTCTACAAGGAGTACCTGGAGAACGGCGGTCCCATGGGACAGAACCGTGTGGAGAACAACGAATACTATGAGCGCCAGATGAAACGCTACCTCAAGAATGCCGGTAAAAAAGGCGTGATTGCGGCGGGCCGTGACGTGCTGGAGTTCGTAGGAGCCGTTGGCGAAGCCGTTGAGACCATCACCCGCTTTGCCACCTTCATGACCTCCCGTGAAATGGGCCGTCCTATCCATGAGGCCATTTCCGATGCAAAGGAAGTCTCCACCAACTTTGCCCGTAAGGGCAGCGGTCGCGCCCTGACAAGGGACGAGGTGAGCCGCCTTACCCGCGCGGACGGAACCAAGCTGAACAAGGCGGAGCAGAACGCCCTTCTTACAATCTCTTGGGGCGTTGAGTTCTTCCGTGCCACCATTCCTTTCTTCAACGCTGCCGTGCAGGGTTTGGAGAACAAGGGCACCAACTACCGCGAGCATTTCGCCAAGACGCTGATTTCCGACGTGACCTATTTCGTGTTGGGCTTCGGCATGAGGATGCTGCTTGGCGCTATGGGCGGTGACGATGACAAGGAGAAGTATTCCCACACCTCCGATTATCTCCGCAGGAACAACATCCTTACTCCGCTTGGGAACGGCTGGTATTCCAAATGGGCGCTGCCGCAGGAGTACCGCGTGTGCTATGCCCTCGGCGACATCCTTGCCAGCGCCATGTCACAGGACCGTCCTCTTGACGACCTGGGAATAGATGCGCTTGGCTCCATCCTCCAGCTCTCTCCCGTGGGAGCCGTGACGGACGAAGTGCTGTTCAGCGGCGGGGATGTCCAGAAGGCCGGATGGAACCTGCTCATCGGATTGATGCCGGGTGTTGTTGACCCTATCCTTGAATCGCTCCTTAACCGCGACTTCAAGGGCTCACGCCTGTACAACGAGGGATTCAATGACAACCTGCGGAAGTACCCCGGCTGGACCAAGGCCATTGATTCCACGGGCGAAGCCTATACCGCCGTTGCCGAGCAGATGAACAAGCTGCACATCGGCAAGGACGATGAAGGGAAGTGGGGCGTTTGGATTGCCGACGATGTGCAGAACCGCGTACTCCGTGGCACGTTCAACATCAACCCTGCCATTGTAGAGCACCTTGTGGAATCTTACTTCTCAGGCCCTTATCAGGTTGTCAAACTGGGCGCTGCGGGCGTGAAGGCCGTCACCAAGGGCGGGGTGAAGACAAGGGACATTCCTTTCTGGAACCGCTTTGTCCTCAACACCAACGACAACGACCGCGATGCCTACTACTCCAACATGTACTATTACTTCAAGGACATAAGCACGGAGACGGAACGTGTCTTCTCCGAATACAAGAAGGCCGGAAGCACGGAGCACATGAAAGACCTTTCCAAGAACAAGGACTATCAGTACATGCTCGCTTTCAAGATGGCCGATGCACAGGAAAAGGCGCTCCGAAAGCAGGGGAAGCTGGCCGAGCAGAAGGGAGACCTGGAACTTAAGAAGCAAGCCGAGGCCAAGCTCCAGAAGCTCCACGAAGACATTGCCAAGCGCTGCCTTGACATCTACTTTGACCGGGAGCAGGTCAAATAGCGACCCTGAATGTGTAACTTTTATTGTTTATTTGCAAGGTAATGAAACTGCATCAGTCAAATATCGTTGACGCATACAAGGAAGAGATAGACAGCGTTAAGTTCCGCACCTCGCAGCTGGGTGACGACAAGGTGGACAAGGACCTTGTCGTCCGCTGTGAAGCGCTGTGGAACAACCTGGACTACTTTCGCCGCGCCCGCGCAAAGGTACTCCGCTTTGCATACGGAGATCATTACGACGATAAGATTCTTATTAAGGGAAAGTGGATGCGCCAGCGGGACTACCTCTCTGCCGTAGGCGGAATGGCCCTGCAAATCAACGAGGTAAAGAAGGTAATCAATGCGATTGCCGGCTCCTGGGTAACGGAGAAGAACGCACCCACCGTGACGGCCCTCAACATCAACATGAAGGGCTATGGTGATGGCATGACCGAGGTGGTACGCGCCAACTACCGCAAGAACGCCGTGAGCGTGCTGGCGGGAGAATGGCTGAACGAATCCAATATTGGCGGTTTGTCCGTTGCCAAGACGGAGTTCAGCCGTTACCGTGGCGGCACCAAGAAGGACGTGGTGACAAAGAACGTCAACCCCAACATGTTCTTCTTTGAGAGCGGCATGCAGGACAGCAAGTTCGATGACCTCACCGTTGTGGGACAGCTGCATGAAATGGCCTTCAACGACCTCTGTGCCACCTTTGCAGAGAAGCCGGACGATTTTGCCCAGCTACGTGAATGGTATGCGTCCGACAGCCACAACCGCCTGCAACCCGATGCCGTGGACCTTTCCGATGCCAACCGTGAGGAAAATATTTCCTTCTCCCGTCCCCGTCAGCGGGGCTTCTGCCGTGTGATTGAGGTGTGGACAAGGGAGCGCCGTCCCCGCTATCATGTCCTTGACACCAACTCCCCGGAGGAGCCTTACGACATCAACGCCGATGACCGTGAAATGATTCGGCAGATTGAGCAGACCAACAAGGAGCGCCTTGCCGAAGGCCGCAAACTGGGCTGGAAGGAGAGCGACATTCCGCTCATTGAGTACAAACAATACTGGTTTATTGATACCTATTGGTATTGCCGATTCCTTACCCCGGACGGACATGTTATCTGGGAGGGCGAAAGCACCCTGCCGGACCGCAGCCAGCCGTACACCATCATGGCCGTTCCGTTCACCAACGGACGGATTGTGGGTCACGCCAGCGATGCCGTTGACCTGAACATCGCCATGGACCGCGCCCTGGTGGTGGACGATATGGTGAAACGCGCAGGAGCCAAGGGCGTGATGATGGTGCCGGAAGACATTGTGCCGGATTGGATGGGATGGGACGAGTTCGCCGAGCAGGCCACTTCCATCAACGGCATCGTGTACTACAAGCCCAAGCCGCATGGTCATGTGCCGGAAATGGTATATAGCAGGTCTACCTCCGTGGATACCGCCCAGATGGTGAGCCTCTTTGACAAGCTGTTGGAAGACGGGGTTTCCGTGTCCGGTGCCATGGTGGGGCGCACGCCTACTGCGGGAACATCGGCAGCACTCTATGCCCAGCAGAAGCAGAACTCCGCCACTCCGCTCGCTCCGCTCCTTGAACGCTTCCAGGTGTTCATGGACGATGTTGCATTCAAGACGCTCAACTTCGTACAGGAGTATTACAATATCCAGGACTACGCGGAAATCGTTTCTTCCAACGAGATTTTGCAGGCGATGAACCTGAATCTCTCGCTCATGGGAGACCTCCGTTACAAGGTGGCCATCGGCCCTGGTACGGACACGCCGCAGTACCGTGACGTTCTCCGTCAGGACCTCACCAGCCTCCTCAGCATGAACGCCATTTCCGCCCTTGACTGGGTGCAGATGCTTAACGAACCTTATGCAGCGGAACTTGAGAAGCGCATGATTTCCTACCAGCAGCAGCTGGCTCAAGCAGCCGCCATGCAAGAAGAAAAGCCGCATGAGAATGCCGCCTAAATAGGATTTGTGATTAGTGTTTTGTGTTTAATTAGTTTGGTTAATAGTTCACAGAAAAGGGCCCGCTGAGAAGCGCGCCCTTTTCACTTATTCGTCCAGGAGCTTGGCCCTGCGAAGTCCTTCCCGCAGGAAGGCCAGCCTTCGCACCTCCTTCTCGCTTTCGGAGAGGCCGTGATTCTCGGCCCGGTCGGGGGTGTAGTACCATGCGCCCTCTCGGAGCGTTGACATGTTGTAGTCATGCGACCAATACTTCATGTCCACGCCGAAGTAGAAGCTCTGCGCCCAATGCTTGAGCGAGCGGAATCCCCGTCGGCTCAGCGGCTTGAGGACGCGCTTGCCGTTCTTGTCGGGCCAGTCAATGAGGTAATAGGCATTCTTTCTCTCGGCATGGAGCTTGTCGCATGCTTCTACGCCTTTTCTGTACATACGCCGATAGTACAGGGTAACAAGTTTAGCGGCGAATCGTCTGAATAGTTTCTTCATTATAGTATAGCAACTGAATTAGGATCTCGTCTTTGCGCCCTGCGTTCTCCCTTGGGAAGAATCCACTTGGGCGTTTCCATTTCGCGGAAGCATATCCACAGGCCGATGGCCGTAGCCATCAGCACGTCATCGTGGTTGCCCTCTCCGGGGGGGGCGCTGAACTGCCCCTTTTCGTTCTTCTCATAGAGGGCCATTTCTTCCACGCAGATGGTGTCATGCTCTATCCACAGGTGTTCACGCACGCAGGTGACAAGGTTGCCGATAAGAGAATCCTTGTTGCCGATGTTGGTGTGGAAGCCCCACCTGCGGGGCTTGCCCTGCCGCATGGACGTAGGCGAACCCGCGCGCGCGTATAGATTATCGTAGAAGCCGGCTATGATGTCAAGGATGTACTCGGACATGTTGCCGTCCGTGTCCCGCTCAGGGTCGTGCGTCTCCAGGGTGTTGGATTCAATGACAAGGAGCGCCTTGTTGTACCACATGGCAATACGCATGGCGTCGTAGGCCAGCAGGTCGTAGTCCGTATGGTAGCGCACCTGCGCCACCAGCTCCGGCTTCCCGCCGAACATCATGGCGGCACGGTCGAAGACGCGGATGACGGACCAGTCGGAGGTCTGGTTACGGCCACCCACGTCCACTACTACCAGATAGCGGTCCGATATGTCTTTCTGCTTGTCCGGCCTTCTCCAAATCTTCATGTCTCCGTTGTCGGAGGCTACGAAGCGAATGTCTTTCAGTACGCCTGCGCCCTTGGCACCCTCGGAGACCAGCATACCCTTTTCCTCGGCGGGCTTGCAGTCGGCCCGCACCATGTCAAGATGGTACACGTCAAAGACCTTGGAGCCGGAGAAGGTGAAGGCTTCAATGTCGTCGGACGGAGCCTCGGATGCCATGTCCGCATGGTCGGAGAACTCCAGGTGCTTGAAACGATACCAGTTGATTCCTTCAAGGGTTGCGCCAAGCTCCCACAAGCGCCAGAAGTATTTGCCGGGTTGGGTGTTCCCCTCGTAGCCTTCCTCAAAGCGGTTGCGCCACAGCCAATAGGCAAATTCCTCCTCGCTCAGGTGGGCGATGGGAAGTGTGTCGTGCGGGATATAATACCACGGGATGAAGACGGGGGTGAAGTTGGATACGCCAGCCTTCGCCGCCAGCCATGCCCGGTGGAAGTAGTTTCCCGCACCCTTGGGGGTGGATTCAAAAACCTGCATGGTATAAGGACGCGGCAGCACACCACCGGCGATGGACTTGACCAGGTCCTCGGCACGGGCCTTGGGGGAATCGGGCCATACGGCCACCTCGGAGAAATGGACGCCGGAACCCGGCAGACCACGCAGGTTATCAGGCTCCTGGGCGCTGCCGATACGAATTCGGTTATTCCGAATTTGTTTATTGTTGGCTGTGTCGCGGAAGATATATTCGGAAGTCTTTGGGATGAGGGACATCTTGAGCTGCCCTTGCACACCAAGGGATTTGGCGTTGTAGTGGAGGAAGGCCGTGTTGAGCATACGGGTGATGGAGACGGCGGTGCCGTTCACCTGTGCGCATACGGAGAAGCTGTGCGAGGCTTTCCACTTGAGGGAAATCCACGCCTGCTTGAAGATGGAGTAGGTGGAGCCGCCCCACTGACGGGCCTTACAGATGATGATATTGATGGGCTGGTTGTTCTTCCGCAGTTCCTCCACCTTCTCCTCTACGGAAATCTGGGCGTAGTTGAGCTTAAAGGGAATGAGGCCGGACAGCTCCTTGTCGTCAATGAGAATCTGCGTGTAGGCCCAATACTGGAAGTCGTACTGCTCACGGAGGTCGGCCACCTGCTCCATGACTGCGCCGATGGTGGGCGGTTTCTTCTTCCACGGGTGCTTCTCAATGAACGCCCTCACGGAGCCAGCTTTCTTGAGCTCCGCAATCAGCGGAATCTCCATCATTTCCTCCGGCACGAACTGGACGGGGAGGGGCTTTATCTTGCCGTGCATCACATAGTGGTAATCGTCCAGCTTGAGGCGGACGCGCTTTCCCACGATGCCGTCACCCGTTCCGGTAACAGGGTCGTGTTCGGCTTTCAGGCGTTTGAGCCTGCGCTTGTTCTCGTTGAGGATTTTACTTACCTCCCGCTGCTCTTCTCGTGTCATAGTCAAGTCCTTTTGAGAAACGGATGACGGAGGCTGCGCCTACGCCGAAGATATAGGAAACAATGTGCGTCGTGGCGCTGAACCAGGGCATAAACACTTGCAGCACCATGACGATTAAAAATATTTTAACAGTCGTGGATTTCCACCATGCGCTGCTGAACGAGGGGGTGCGCATCCCCGCCATGGCAAAGAGGATATTGGAAAAGCCGATGACCGGCTTGACGGCAAAGCAGTAGGAGACGGAGCCGATGACAAAGCCAAGGGGAAGGAGCCACCATGAGGGTTTGGTGCGGGGGTCCAGCACCGTCCAGACGGCAAGGGCGTTCACGGCAAAGTGGAACACGTTGGCGTGCCAGAAGTGGTGAATGACATGAGCGGGCCATTCCATGGCGAACAGGCATTCCGGTTTGGGAATGAAATAGGTTGCCGCCAGCAGCAGGACCACGATGTATCTTAGCGCTTTACCCATCGCATAGCCTCCTCCTTGCTTCTCTGCCTTTCCCGCAGAATGATTTGCTTTGCCGTATTGTGACATATATAATATTCAGGCGCAGGTTCATTCACCACAGCCTCGCATACGCAGGGCATCCCTTTCTCCCTTTCTTCCGGATGCTCGGCAATATATTCCTCCACCCTTCGTTGAAGCTCGTTGAACTTGCGTATCTTGTCGGGATTCCGTAGTCCGGTGGGCTCTCCGCGTTGGAGACGGGTAACGACGTATGCGCAGTTGCGGGCAGAGGTGAAGAAGTGCGGGGCAGGGCTTTTCCTTGCCCTGTCAATAGCCTCGTGCTGTGTGGCGCACTCTCCGGAGGACAGTATTTCACGGTAGGTGGCGTAGAGCGCACGGCTCATTTCCACCCGGAACGCATACGCGATATGCCCCATAATTCTAATTTGGACTTATTCAAAATTAGGGAATTTGGGCTGTTCGGTCAAATAGCGCACGCCAAAGCAAAAACAATGTACTATTTTCGCAAAAGAGAAATTTTCTTAAAGACTTTTAAATGGCTGAAAATCAAAAAGAAAGAAAAAACCGAGCCAGGTTAATCGAGCGTTATAAGAGCCGTCAGCCGGACCGAGATTGGGATGACGAGAACGGCCCAGAAGACCTTGCCGGACTTGCAGCGGACGAGTTGGCCAAATTTGATGAGGACAACAAACGCCTTGCAGACCTTTATGCGAAAGACACCCGCTTTGCCGGACTGATGAACCATGTGGCGGGCGGCGGTGCTATGGAAGACTATCTGCTGGAGCATTACGGCTCCGAGCTTCGGGACATCCTTGACAGCGAGGACGGAAAGACCAAGCTGTCGGCCCGGCGCAAGAAGGAGGACGAGGATGCGGCCCAGCGCAAGAAGGACGATGACGAGCAGGATGCCAACATGGCACAGTCCAACAAGAACTTCCAGGCCATCAAGGAGAAGTACAATATGAGCGACGAGGAACTGGCCGAGATTTACGGCAGCTTCCGCAAGATGGCCCACGACGTAGCCTTCGGCCTGTTTGATACGGACGCCATGGAGCGCTATATCAAAGGCGGGAAGTACGATACGGATGTGGCCGGAGCGCGCGAGGAGGGGCATATCGCAGGGAAGAACCAGCGTGTGCGCCGTGAGCTCCGCGAAAGCGGGAAGAAGGCTGGCGAAATGCCCACGCCGGAAGGCTCCGGGGCTATCACCCGTGAGAGCAAGCCGCGCGCGAAGACCGGAACGAGCATGTTCGGCACTACCGTGACATCAACTGCTGACGGAGGCTCTGCTTCCGGAGGCGGAGAATAGACAACATTATTAACCTTTTCATAAAAACCATGAAAAAACTTTTCAATCTTTTCAGCACCACGGGCGTTGTAAGCATCGTCCTTGGTCTTCTGGCCTGCCTGCTGGGTGCAGACAGCGCCTTTGCAATGGCCGCGACCTTGGCCGACACTACTCCTCCGCCTGCATTCGCAAGTGGACAGGATGCTCCTACCCCGGACCCCGATGACCGTGGAATCCAGACCCGTCTCGACGGCCAGGGAGCTGCCGCTACTACCGCCACCGAGCTGGAATTTACCGCTGAGGAAATTGACCGCTCCATCGCTCTGTTCCGTCCTTTCACCAATCCGCTGGAGCATGACATTGCCCTTATGGCAAAGCAGCAGCAGGTAAATGGCCGTGAGATTCAGCACTACCGCAACGGTACTAAGATTTTCACCATCACCACCACCGCTGCCCTTACCTCCTCCTTCGACGGTGAGTTCCTCGTGTTTGAATTTGAGTACGGCTCCAACAAGGCCCTGGCTACCAAGTCCGACCTGCGCCTGATGAACCCCGACCGCAGCGTCCACGCCCCTCTGTTCAACGTGGTTGTTGGCGACAAGAACTATGGCAACCTGTCCCTGCATGTGCTGGACAACACCGGCTCCAAAGCCACCGCCATTGTCTGCAACGACATTCCCAACCTCTCCAACAGTGTGACCGTGACCATCCCCGCCGGCACCCGTCTGGTCCTTGGCACCAATGTGGGCCACGAATCCCAGATGCACACCAGCCCGGACAACATGGTCCCCGTGCCCAAGACGGTGTACACCGAGAAGCGTATCTGCAACATCGTGTTCACCGATGCCTGGAACGAGGCCAAGAAGAAGATTGAGTTCGACGAGAACGACCTTCGCAACGACGCCCTGTACAACTTCCAGGTGGGCAACGAAATCAACGACCTGGTTGGCCAGATGTCCAAGTTCAAGGTAAAGGCCGGCAAGCACATGGCCGATGAGTATGTGTACACCGCCGAGGGTATCCTCCCTCAGATTTCCATGCAGTACGCATACGACGAGACCCAGGGCATCACCCCCGCTGACCTCAACGCCATCGCCAAGTTCCAGTTCACCACCTTCTCCGTGAGCGACTACGCCCGCGCCTACTGCGGTCAGGACTTCCTGGAAATGCTGATGAACATGGACCTCACCATCCACAAGGACATCAAGTTCGAGCGCGTGACCGAGGCTGGTCTGAGCATCAACGGCTGGCGCAACAACTTCGGCAAGATTGACTTCGTGTACAATCCCGTCTTTGACCTGCTGGGCCTTGAGAAGTGCGCTGCCGTCATTGACATCAAGAACGCAGTCCACTACATCAACCACGGCCAGCGCACCTACAAGCTGGACATGAAGAAGGGCGGCGGCAACGACAACTACGAGGCCGAACGTGACGTCTACACCAAGACCGAGTGCATCTGCCTCAAGGGCCGCAACTCCATCTTCGTGGGACCTTCCGACATGCTCCTTTCCCTGAGCGACATGCTGCTGAACGTGGAGAGCTACGCCACCTCTTGGGACGGTGTTACCACCAAGACCTGGAGCGCAGGTGACTTCGCCTTCCTGACGGCCGACACCACCAGCGCTGACGACGGCATCGGCGACTTCGCCAAGGGCTCCATCATCAAGTACGACGGCACCTCCTGGAGCCTGTACAAACGTGAAATCGTAGGCTAATCCTACTTAACCTAAACTATTTGTCCATGGCGGGGCTGGTAAACGCCAGTCCCGCCTTTTCATTAAAAACAAGATTGTATGGTTATCAAGACTTACGGCGTAGACGGAAAGACGGCAGTTCGCTGGCCGCTTAAGAACCCCACGGGAGACGTGACTTTCATTGCCACGTTCCGCAACGGTTGCCTTGACGAGAAACAGAAGCGCCCTGCCACCTGCATCGTATCCAATCCCGTTGATCAGCTCATCATCGAAAACCACCGCCTGTTCAAAATGGGCATCATCCGCCTTATCTCCACCAGCGGCCAGGCCGAGACCATGAAGACCGCCGAGGTGAACAAGGAGGTGAAGAAGGCTGCGGGCCGCAAGAAAGTGGCCGAGCGCACCGTTGTCAACAACGCTATCAAGGACGAGGCCAGCGGCCTTACCACTTATCCCGACGTGAAGACCGTGGGTGACGCCACCAACGTTCTTCTCTCGCTGGGCGTGAGCATGGCCGACCTGCGCGACGAGGACGCCATTCTCAAGGCCGCAGCAGACCTTAAACTCCATTTCCCTAACTACGAAGGCTAATGCGCTTAAGCGACGCCATATCTTTTGTCCGCGCCCGTCTGGATGAAATCGCCTTTAACCAGGACGATATGATTACCGACGTGACGCAGGACGACCGGAACCTGGACACCACCGTTGAGAGGCTTCTTCCCGAAGCCGCCGAGGTGGTGTTCCTTTCCGCTCCGGTGCATCTGCTGGAAGCGGAAGTCATTGAGACGAAACAGGACCAGTACGGGGCGGTGAACATTGTCCCGGCCGAGGAGTTTCTTCGCCTTGTGTATGTGAAGGCGAGCGATTCCTCCATCTATGTTTCTAAAGCCGTTCCCTTCAATTCTCCGGAAGCGCGTATGCAGGAGGATTTGTACACGAGGGGAACGCCGGATGCGCCCGTGCTGGTGCAAGGGCCTTCCGACAGCGCGTATGTCACGGAGTACCGTTATTACTCCATGACAAGCACACCGGGCAGCATCAAGCTGGCCTATATCAAAAAGCCGGAGATTGAGGACGGGGAGCTGTTCTGCCCGCGTCTTCTTTCCGAAGCTGTTTTCAACGAGCTCACGGCCAAGGTCCTGGAGACCTACAACGACCAGCGGGCTCAATTATTTCATCAGAAAGTAACGACTTATTTAGCACAATAATACAATGGAACGTATCAGACTTGGAAACAATATCGCCATTTCTTGGGCGCTTTATGA
>CALBPX010000042.1 GCA_937899055.1 uncultured Bacteroidales bacterium | reverse complement strand
CTGAGATAACCTTCACGATGACAGCTTCGGCCCAGGCTAGAGTAACTAAATTTACTGCAACTTATATAGATTGAACACAATCCGGAGGTGGAGACTCCGGAGGGTCTGATGAAGGCCTGGCTGTGACCGGATGGTTGGAATTGCCTAGCGGGGCTGGCTTTAGTGCCAGCTCTGCCGTGGCGTCCAACAGCTCCTACTACAAAGGAGTGTACTATAGTAATGGAACGGAGAGCGGGAGCGGTTCCGGAAGGAACTATTCCTATCTCTATCAGTACAGTACATATACTTCGCTGTGGGTTGCCTATCCGCTGTATTCCGGCGTAATGAGCAGCAGCGCTCCCGATGCCTCATATAGTTCCAGGTATGTTCTCAAGTCTTCGGCCGGAAGACAAAGGAATATCTGGAACAACGGCACATACGTGAGCGGCAACAACGGTTACACCATGTCCAGCAATGAAGGCTATTCCGGAGTTTGGACATCCAACCCGTTTGTAGCAAAAGCCTACCAGGTGAACATCTGGGATGGAAGCTACAATGTAATTCTGGGGCAGACAGATTATGTTTCAGATGCAGCCACCGCATGCGGAACGGACGGAGACTATTACGCAAGAGGTCACCAGATTCCGAATGCAGACAGGAACCAGGATGACGATATGCAGGCGCAGACCTTTGTGGCTACCAACTCCACTCCGCAGATACAGAAAAAATTCAACACTACTATCTGGAGTGCTGTAGAAAGGGCCGCAAGAGACTGTGCCAGAGGCAGCGGGGCCAACGATACGGTATATGTTGCCACAGGAGCCGCCTTCCAGAAGGTTGGGGAGAGCAAGACCATTACCTATATCCACCCCAAGAAAGACTCTGGAAAAAGCGTGCCGGTGCCTAACTACTATTGGAAAGTTCTGCTGAAAGTCAAGTGGAGCCAAACCGGAAAAGTTTCCTCAGCGATGGCAGTGGGCGTATGGATTCCCCACGAGCAGTACGATAGCTCCGACTACAGCTCCTTCGTCACAAGCGTGAGCCAGATAGAGCAATACACCGGCTTTGACTTCTTTACGAACCTGCCCGCAAGCCTGAAGAGCACCGCAAAGGCCAACGACAGCTGGACCACCTTCCAAAACTTTACAACCAACTGACGCCCAACCCCAGCCGAGCAACGTTCCAAAGCATTCCGTCCAACTGACGGCCAACCCCCAAAGCCTCCGACTGCAACGCCAGCGCCTCGGACCTCACTTTTCCGGACCACGTTCAGTTACCTGTAGCGTGACCGGGACTCCATTGAACCCCAGCACTTTACGCAAAAACCTGTATGCATTTTAACATACAGGTTT